>JAEWDG010000139.1 GCA_023390215.1 Bacteroidota bacterium
GATCACACATATGGGAGATTTTAAGCAACTTTGAATACCCAACGATTTTCTAATAACCGGACAAACAACAAATATGAAAAACAGTTTTTTGAGTTCTTCCCGCTCAGAGTTTGAAAAATATAAACAGCTCGGAGAAAAAACTTTTGAACAGTTGAATGAAGAAGATTTTTTCTGGAAACAAAATGCTGAAAGCAACAGCATCGCAGCACTTGTACGGCATCTGTCTGGAAATATGTTATCCAGGTGGACAGACTTTCTAACCACTGATGGTGAAAAATCCTGGCGTTTGCGCGATCAGGAATTCGATGACAGCAACGCTTCGAAAGCTGCGCTTATTGAGTTATGGGAAAAAGGTTGGAATTGCTTATTTGATTCACTTCAGTCATTGCGGGATGAGGACCTGGAAAAAACAGTCACGATTAGGTCACAGCCGCTAACTGTAACGGCAGCTATTAACCGCCAGTTGACGCATTATGCATATCATGTCGGTCAGATCGTTTTTATTGGAAAATATCTTAAAGGCGAAAACTGGAAATCGCTGAGTATAGCTAAAGATGAATCGGTTTCTTTCAATGCCGGAATGATGCAACATAAACAGCCGGAAATGCGAAAACAGTAACCGCTTCCTGCCGCCAGGCCTCCGGTTATTTTCAACAGAATAGGTTTAATACGTTTCAGCATATCAAAAAACCGGACTTATCGTAAAAAACAGACAAATCAGATATTACGGATAGTTATTTTCGTAATAATGAAATCCACGCTATTTGCCTTCTGTTTCTTTATAATTTTTGGAGCAGGCTGTGCTGCAAAAGACGAGTTAACTCCGGATATTTTTGGTACCTGGTCGGTCAACGAAATTGAAAAAAACAATGAGACATCAGGGTTACTCAGACCTGTTGTCCGGAAAGAACAGAGCGGAGCGTTACTTGCTGTTTTCCCTGATGGAAAATATACTGACATCTCTACGAACGGCAGCTACCGTACCGGAAACTGGGAACAAACCGGACCCAGCAGCATTGATCTGATCACAAAATCCAAAGGCAGGCTGCATATCACATGTATTCAATCCCGTGATAACACTGAGGATCCTTATTTAGTTATGAATGTTCCCGGAAGAAACGCGGGGTTAAATTTTACAAAGATCTTTGATACAATAGCAGATCTGAGCCAGGAGCCCTTTCACCCTATTAATAATGAATGGCGAAAAAAAGCCACCCATCCTGAGAACCAGGATGAATTGAAAAAACGTTTGCTGAATCACTTAAGGCATTTTTGTTTTTTGTTGAAAAGAACGGTTGATGAAGATAACAGTACGCTTGACACCCGCTATTCTTTGGGTCCTGTACAGGTTTACAATAAAGCTATTGGCGCCAGACCCTTTGAAAAGATCAGCAAAAACTGGGTAAACTGTTTTTATACAGAAGACGAAGCAAAGACTGCTGCAGGCATATTTGAAAATTTTGTAACTACATATAAATACAACGGGAAAAGAGCAGCTGACTGGATAAAACAGGATTATTATATTTTAACCTCAATATGTTCGGCAATGCAATAGTGTTGTACCTTAAGGGTAAACTAAAACCATCAGGTATGTTGAACAAATTGCTTTTCATGATGACGTGGATTATGGCAGGGTGTGCAACTGTAGCCCAGAATAGTTCAACTGACTGCAGGGTACTCGTAAAAGAACTGGAGGGTGTTTACACCGGCGGATGCAAAAAAGGACTTGCTGATGGAATGGGAGAAGCTAAGGGTGTATGTACGTATACAGGCAATTTCAGGAAGGGCTTCCCGAATGGGAACGGCAAATACGTTTATAACGATACAATGTATTTCATTGGCAATTTCCAGGATGGTATTAAAGAAGGTAAAGGTGAAATGCATTATATCATCCAACCGGACAAACCGGATAGCGTTGTAAAGGGATACTGGAGCGGTGATATTTTCCAGGGAAAAACGTATACTACCTATACATTCAGTTCTGGGATTGCGTTAGATTATTATGATATTACCCCGAGCAAAAACCCCGGGCAAATACTGACCATACAAATTTCAGTAACCCGTGTTCCTGTACAGATGTCTGGTTTAATGCCCAATGAAGGAATTCAGGTAAGATTTATGGGTACGCAGCAACTGGCAACAAGAAGTGTATCTACCTACTTCATTGAAAAATTTCCTGTTTCACTCGTTGGAACGTTAACCACAGGAGAGAGCTTCAGAATGACTCTTTATAAGGCGGCCGACTGGCACGTGAACTTTACCATCAATAAATAATCCGGTGAAGAAAAAACAAGTTTGCTATTTTCTTTTTTTATTGTTCCTGAACAATGCAGTAGCACAAAAAAAAATGCTGCATGGAGATAACCCTGCCGCTTCAAATAACTTATACCTCAGGGGCATACATTTTTATCTGGAGGAATATGGGAAAGGTCTTCCGCTGATTCTTCTTCATGGTAACGGAGGAAGCATCTCTTCCATGTCTTCCATCATTCCCCTGCTTTCGAAAAAATTCCATGTATATGCAATGGATAGCCGTGCTCATGGCAGATCAATAGATCAAAAAGATTCATTGAGTTTTGAAATGATGGCAGATGACGTTTCTGCGATCATATCCAATTTGGAACTGGATTCAGTCTATGTGGCGGGATGGAGCGATGGCGGTATTGTTGCTTTGGAACTTGCTATGCGACACCCGGGCCAGGTAAGGAAAATGGCGATAACGGGAGCCAATCTCTGGCCGGATTCCACAGCCATCATTCCCACATTATGGACTGAAGGAAAAGATTATTATGAGAAAAACAAAAACAGGATCTGGTCGACGGAAAAAGAAAAAAACGATTGGAAGCTATTTTTACTCGATTGGTTCCAGCCTAATATTACACTAAAAGATCTCGAAACTATACATGATCCTGTGCTGGTTATTGCCGGCGACCGGGATATTATACGAATTGAACACACCGTTCAAATTTTTCAGCATATCCCTGCCGCGCGTTTATGGATCGTGCCCAATTCAGGCCATGGAACACTCATTGAACACCCGGTAGATTTTTCTGAAATTGTTATTCGTTTTTTCCTGGAATGAAAATATTTTACTTCCTAACGAGAACGCTAAAGCGATAACATACCCTAATTGGCAAAATTTTAAAAATGAGAAATAACATTCTGTACCTGCTACTTTATTTATGCCTGCATTCTTTCACTTCGAAAGCGCAAAATCCACTAACAGAATACGTGGAAACGCCCGACAGCATCAGAAATGCGAAAACACCCGGTGCCTGGTATTTCCAGGCTGGTGCAGTAAGCCAGCAGTTTCGTTTTACTGGTCAACGTAAAGAAGTGGCCATAATGAAATTTCCTCAAACTGTTCAACCCAGTATTGCTATTGGTCGCGAACTTATTTTCGCAGTGGTAAATCCAACAGGTTCGGCGGCAAACTTGAGGTCGGCTTCTGGTGGATTAATTCTACAGGCAAATATGAAAACTATCCCGACAACCTGCAAAATCATTCAGAAAACAGGTTCACTATAAAAATGATCCAGATATCACCTGCGATACATGCATTTTATCAGCATAACTTTTCAAAAAACATCGGGGTTGTGCTTGCCGCATCTCTCCAATTCTCAAACGCATTATCCCAGAAAAATAGCTTCGACGTTTATTATTTCGCGAAGGACTCGCTGGTACATACAGATCGCGCGGAAGTATTTGGTGGCGATATAACAATGTTGCAACTCAACCCTGGGATTGTCTTTAAAAACAGGTATGAGCTCACTTCCGGAATCGTTCTCGTGGGTGCCTTACAAAAAGCGAATTATCTGCTGGATCATAGCAGACCGTTTTTTATCCGGCTAGGATATCGCCTGCCCACACGCAAACACTAATATTATTTGGAAAATTGCTGATTTAGACGGAAAATGCGAATATGACCGTTCTACTCAGCAGAACCGATTCTACCAACAAAGATTTTATTGCGCTCGTAAAAGAGCTGGATGCGGATCTGGCTGTCCGTGATGGAGAGGATCATGCATTTTATGATCAGTTCAATAAGATTGACATGATCAAATTTGTGGTTGTACTGTATGTTGATGGTATAGCTGTTGCATGTGGAGCATTCAAACCTTATGACGAAAGCGTTGTTGAAATCAAACGAATGTATTGCAAGCCGGAATGGCGGGGTAACCGTTTTGCGGCTGCAATTTTAGACGAACTGGAAAAATGGGCAGCGGAATTATCTTATCATTCAGCAATTCTGGAAACAGGAATAAAACAGCATGAGGCGATCAGGTTATATGAACGGTACGGTTATCATCGCATGGAAAACTACGGACAGTATGCCGGAATTAAAACGAGCATTTGCATGAAACGGGCAATAAACGAAGGATATGAGTAATTTTTTTAAAGATTTTTTTAGTTTACATAATGACCAGGAGAGCAAAAGAATTACAGTTGAAACCGTAAAGAATAATATCAGCTTTCGTGGTGCAAATGTCTGGACACTGGCCTGTGCCATCATCGTGGCTTCTGTTGGATTGAATGTAAACTCTTCTGCTGTGATTATTGGCGCTATGCTCATCTCTCCGTTGATGGGACCGATCGTGGGCGCAGGTTTTGCACTGGGTGTCTACGATTTTGAGCTACTCAAAAAATCGCTGAAAAATCTTTTAATTGCCACACTTGTATCGCTCCTCGTCTCATCCTTCTATTTTTTTCTAAGTCCTTTTAAAGAAGCGCAATCAGAATTACTCGCCAGAACTTCCCCGAATATTTATGATGTGCTCATAGCATTTTTCGGTGGACTTGTTGGTATTGTCGCTATTACAAGATCTGAAAAAGGGAATGCCGTTGCCGGTGTGGCTATTGCTACTGCGCTGATGCCTCCCCTCTGCACTGCTGGTTTTGCTTTTGCAACAACGAACTGGCGTTTTTTCTTCGGTGCCATGTTTTTATATACCATCAATTGTGTGTTCATCTGCATTGCCAGTTTTATCATCATTAAATACCTGAAATTCCCGCTCGCCAGTTATGTAAATGAAAAAAATCAGAAAAAGATAAGATACGGACTCACAGCTATTATCATGGTTATCCTGATACCAAGCGGATATTTTGCGTATACCCTCTACAAAAGTCAGGAATTTAAACAGCGGGTAGAAAAATTTATCAAGAATGAGTTCACCGATAAAGGCATGAATGTGGTCTATAAAAAATCAGCATATAACAGGGAATCTCAAAGCCTTGATCTCGCGTTTCTGAGAGCGGAATTTTCAGGGGAAGAGATTCGCAAGATCAACGACCGCCTAAAAAAATATGATCTTGAAGGAACAAAACTCCGGATTCTACAAAACGATTCCAGCAGTCTTCAGGCATTTCGCAATGATATACTTAATGAAGTAAGCAAAAGAGACATAGATATAGACAATAAGGATAAAAAAATTGAAGAGTTGGAAAAAGCGTTATTGAAAGACAGCGTAGATAATTTGAATCTTTATCGCGAGATAAAAACCATTTATCCCAATATCCGGTCAAGTTCACTCGGCTTTCATCGCTTTTATACGCAAAAAGACAGCCTCTTCAGATCAGCGGTTTTTCTATACGATGCTTCACCTGCGCTTACTGAAATAGATAAAGAGAAGCTGAAAAATTTTATTGAAACGCGGCTTTCCCTCAAAGACCTGAAGTTGCAGCCTTTGAGCAAACCATAGTTTTAACTCTGAATGACAATCCGCAATAAAAAAAGACGCTTACCAGGTAAGCGTCTTTTTGTGATCTGGCTGGGACTCGAACCCAGGACCCATACATTAAAAGTGTATTGCTCTACCAACTGAGCTACCAAATCTTCACCCTCATCCAATATCTATTGGTTTTGGGAGTGCAAAAATAAGGCAAAATGATATTAAAGCAAATATTTTTGAGAAAGTTTTCGAACCGATATACAATACTTGTGAATTGTTTGTGAACAGTAGTGGCTCCCCTAAATTTGCCGGTAATTGATAGTATGAGTGATTTTTTTAAAGATAAAGTCGTTGCCATCACAGGTGGGAGCGACGGAATAGGAAAAGCCCTTATAGAGAAATTGATTCCACTGGGAGCAAAACTAAGCACATGCGCCCGCAACCAGGACAAACTTTATGATCTGCAGGTAAGGTATCCACGTGCTCCTTTACATACACTTGTTGCTGACGTGAGCAACCAGAACGATTGTAAACGTTTTATTGAGACAACGGTTCAACAATTTGGTACGATTGATATTCTGATCAATAACGCAGGTATTTCGATGCGTTCTCTGCTTCGTGACGCGGATGTGGATGTATTGAGAAAGGTAATGGATGTAAACTTTTTCGGAGCTGTTTATTGCACCAAGTTTGCGCTCGAACATATCATCAAACAAAAAGGAACCATTGTTGGAATTTCTTCTATTGCAGGCTATCGCGGATTACCCGGCAGAAGTGGCTATTCGGCAAGCAAATTCGCATTAAATGGCTGGCTCGAAGCTATCCGCACAGAGCTAATGGATGAAGGTGTAAATGTCCTCTGGGTCAGCCCCGGATTCACAAGGAGCAACATTAGAAACGCTGCGCTGGATGCAAATGGCAGATCCCAGGGGGAAACGCCCCTGAATGAATCGGAACTGATGAGCCCGGAAGATTGTGCAACACATATTATTGGTGCAATTGAGAAAAGAAAACGCACAGTTGTGCTTACCTTCAAGGGAAAGCAGACCATTTTCATGAATAAATTATTTCCTTCACTCACTGACAGGCTTACCCGAAATTTTTTCTTCAAAAACGGAAAGCTGATAAAATAAAACAGTTAGGGTACAGGAGATCATGGCGATTGTTACACTTACAACAGATATAGGCAACCAGGACTACCTGGTTGGGGCAGTTAAGGGGAAATTATTTCAGGCGAACAAACAGTTCAATATTACCGATATCACGCACCACCTTTCGCCTTTTAATTATCCACAGGCGGCATATGTTGCACGCCATGCCATCGAAAATTTTCCTCCCGGAAGTTTTCACCTGGTGCTGGTCAACCTTTTTGATAACAAGCCAGACCATATGCTGCTGGCCTATCATAATGATCAGTATATCGCTTGTGCAGATAACGGTTTACTTACCATGATCCTGGAAGATGAACCACAACTGGTGGTTGCTTTACCACTGGAAAATTTCCGGCAAAGAAATACACTTTATTGTACAGAAGTTATCGCAAAGGCTTTTCAGGAACTTATTGAGGGTAAAGAATTCAAATCGGTAGGCAAGCCCGTAGACATTCAGGTTAAGAGATCATTTAAACCAAAGCTGGGCGCCGATTATATCGAAGGACATATCATTTTTATTGACCATTTTGAAAATGTGGTTGTGAATATCACGCGCGAAGATTTTGAATCGCAGCGTATGCAAAGGAGTTTCAGGATCATTTTCAAAAGAGATGAAGTGATCGAAAAAATAAGTGAATCCTACGCTGATGTTGCAGAAGGAGAAAAACTTGCTTTTTTCAATTCGGCAGGATATCTCGAAATTGCGATAAATAAAGGTAATGCCGCAGGCCTGCTGGGGTTACAGCGCTTTTCAGAAAGGCAGAACCAATATGCCCAACAACCGTTCTCGCAAAAGAATCTGTTTTACCAAACCGTCAAAATACTCTTCGGAGACTAAACTTTCAATTATGAAAAAAATAATCTTTTCTATCCTGGCCGCAGGATGCCTGCATTTTGCAGACGCCCAGGTAAAAATGCCTGCACCTTCCCCAACGCAAACCATTTCACAAAACTTTGCCATGGGAAAAATTGAACTGACGTATTCCCGTCCGGGCGTAAAGTCGCGGAAAGTTTTCGGTGACCTCGTACCTTTTAAGAAGCTCTGGCGAACCGGCGCCAACGCCGCTACAAAAATTGTTTTTAGCGAACCTGTTGAGATCGGAGGAAAGAAAATTGACTCAGGAACCTACGTGATCTATACTATCCCTGACGAAAATTCATGGGAAGTGATTTTAAACAAAGGAATTGAGAACTGGGGTGTAGAGGGTTATGATGCTGCCCAGGATGTTGTTCATGCCACAGTTACC
>JAEWDG010000225.1 GCA_023390215.1 Bacteroidota bacterium
TCTCTATCCGGTATAAATCACGTTGATTATTCTCTGGAGAATACCGTTTGCATGCCAGCCTGGTTGAGCACCATCGTATGTTTCGCGGGGTCGAATTTTATTTTTATTCCGGCGGGGTCATACACAAATTCATCTTTATCCGATTGTACGAGTTCGAATGAACGCTGGCCTGTTCCCTGTGCCTTTAGTTTACCGCCTTCAACGAATATGGTGATCTTAATGGGGGCCAGATCAGAACTGTATACACCTTCGTATATGGCAAGATCCGCAGTTTCACCCTGAAATTTTTTGAATACAGGAAATTCATACTGCCTGTTATAGTAAATGCTCAGTAACCCGATCACCGCATTATTCAACGGGTACGCGCTTCCGTTACTTAGAATGGTAAATGCAGTACTGTCTTTCGGAAAATATATGGTCATCGACTGAAATCCATCTATCCCACCCGTATGACCGTAGCCTTTCATGTCATAAAAAGGAATCTCAAACATGGCCATTCCGTAACCATCACTTATGGTTTTCATCATCTTCAGATGCGCTGCGCTGATCAGCTTTCCTTCAAAAATCGATGAAATAAAAACATTTACATCCGAAGCCGTTGACACGATCGCGCCTGCACCCATGGGCACGCTCATATCTGTTTCCGGCTCTGCAACCCATCTATCCTTTTCGAACCGGAACGATCCAGCCTCATTGCTTTTACGATGTATGGATGATCCCACATAAGTATGCTGAAGATGCAGTTTATTCACGATTCGTGATGTAACCAATTGGGCAAATGATTTTTTTGTAAGCTTTTCCGCAATAAACGTGAGTAAGATATAATTAGAATTGCTGTATGCTGCGGAAGTTCCCGGATCAAATTCCGGAGTGCTGTTGCTGATCAGTTGCAGCAGCTCTGCTTTACTTTTTGGATGGGTATAATACGTAAGATAAACTGAATCATCGGTAATATTATGAATACCACTGTGGTGATTGAGCATCTGGGAGATCGTTATTTTATCCGCATTAGGTACTGAGGGAAAAAACGACGAAAGTTTATCATCCGGTGAAAGAAGTTTCTCTTCTATTAACTGAAAAATAATCACTGCCGTAAACATTTTTGATACAGAACCCACGCGATATTCTGTAGACGGATCTGATTGGACATTTTCATTATGCAGGTACCCTGCGATTCCTGTGCTGTGCTGGTAAATGGGTTGACCCGATTTGTGAATGGCCAGACTTGCCATCAGTTTGTTTTCGTGATTGAGGTAATCTAAAAGGCTGTCCAACCTGGCTTTCTGTGGGAGTTGGGCCAGGCTTAAAAAAGAAGAGGCCATGAAGCCCAGAAAAAGAAGAAGTTGATTCATGATCAAATGGTTAGGTGCCCAAAAATAGTCTTGTTGTGGAAAAGAACAGGATAAAAAACAAGCATCCGTACATTGCTTTTTTTTATGATGTCTTAACTTGCAGCATCTACCAGCAACATCGGTGTTGTTTCAAATTACGCGCTCTTTATGCCAAAACAATCAGGAACAGAATTGATAGGAACCTTCGATGGTATGATCTACTATAAATCAGGAGATGAATACCTGGTTCGTGCAAAAGGTAAAACAGGCACGCAGGCAGAGGTAGCCAAACAGCAGGCGGGAATCCTGGGTAAGGCCTCCGGACTTTCAGCGCGAATTCGCGCGGCACTCAAACCGATTGTTTTTGTATCCAATCCCCGTGCTTTTATGTATCGCTTCAACAATGCCATACAGAAATGGTTGAGGACCGGTGCACACAAGCAGCAGGAATGGATCAGGCAAATCCCTGAGCTGCAGGGTTTTTCACTTAAGGTAGATGATACAACGAAGTTTGGCGTAGCGATGGACATAACGCGAACGGATAGTGGCCAGCTTATTCTTCATATCCCAAGTTTTGATTCTCCCAATCCCATTTATCCCCTGCCATTCAGTGGCAGAATAAGTTTTGATATCGTAGCCGTATCTGTCTCTCTGGACGAATCACCACTTACAGAACGCTTTCAAACACGCGTGGACATAGATTACAACGGACAATATGAACCTGCCCGCCAGATCCTGCTTCCCGTGTATTCAGGTCCCGGCAGACTGGTAATTGTGGGGCTTTCCATTAACGATGGTGCCGACGCCGGCGTTGTAGCAGCCATGTATAATTAGTTATCAGGCTTCACAGTTTTTTCTTTTCTAACCCGTCCGGGGAAGCTCATGAAAACTTCACTCCATTCAGTTTTGCTGAACTAATTCTGTATTAATATCGGATTTATTCTCTGTTGAATTTGCCAGGTATCAATCTGCCTTACGTCTTCAGGCACTTGATGATATATTCTGGTAAGTAGTGAATGTTGGGGTTCGAGTGGTAAATCTGTGAAACCTGCGTGATCTATGGGATATTTTTTTCTCCCCGGGTAAAGTTCCAGGTTGTATTAAACTGCATACATCAGGGTGCAAAAACGGAGCGGCGCTTACTAACAAAGTTTCCAGGGAAATCACGGTTTTTGAAAAAGTTACCGAAAATGAATAATTAGCGGGGAAAGATAGCGGCAAATATGCTGTTGCCATTAGCTTTGCCACATGTCTACACTGAGCATTTCATTGATACAGGCTGATCTCGACTGGGAAAATAAGGGTAACAACCTGGCAAATTTCTCCGAAAAGATATTCGCCCTTCGCCGGAAAACGGAACTGGTAGTGCTTCCTGAAATGTTCAACACTGGATTTACCATGAACGCCGAGGCTTTTGCAGAAACCATGGATGGGCCCAGCATTACCTGGATGAAAAAGCAGGCGGAAGAAAACAGGATTATTCTCACAGGCAGCCTTATTGTAAAAGAAAACGACAACTATTTTAATCGGTTATTATGGGTGATGCCAAATGGCGAGATAGGATATTATGAAAAGCGGCACCTTTTCGGTTACGCAGGCGAACACAAACATTTCACGCCGGGTAATAAGCGTCTCATCGCATCCGTAAAAGGCTGGAGGATCAATCTGCAGATCTGCTACGATCTGCGATTCCCCGTGTGGTCGCGGCAACAGGTAAAAAAAACGGAAGCTGAATATGATGTATTGATTTATCCCGCGAGCTGGCCCGAACGCAGAAGCCATGCATGGAAAACATTATTGTGTGCCCGGGCAATCGAGAACCAATGTTACTGTATTGGTGTTAACCGCGTTGGTGTGGATGCTAACGGGATCGGGTACAGCGGAGATTCGCTCGTTGTGGGACCTTTGGGTGAGGTACTTTATCATTGTAATGGCAAAGAGGATGTGTTCAGCATTTTGCTCGACAAACATGAGCTGGAAGAATCCAGAAATAAATTTCCATTTCTGCAGGATGCTGATCAATTCTTTATTCGCACCGAATCAGGGGATGAGGAGTAGATCATTTTCTTAATGAGTTCCATTTTTTGATCCTCTCCTTTAAGAAGTGCTTCGTAACTGGTCGGCACATAAAGATCGGGTTGCACACCTATACCTTTCTCTGCAATGTGATTATACTGAACTATTCTGAATAATGGTAACCGTACGCGTACATGGGTATTCGGTAAAACAATGTCGGGAATCATGATACCGTTATTCCCGTACCAGCCGCCGCCGGTTTCTTCACCCACAAGTGTGATACCTTTTTGCCCTTTCACTGAATTGGCAAATAAAGATGCGGCAGAAAAAGTGGGGCCATTGATCAGTACATATACTTGTCCGTCGAAATGGTTATGCCTTTTGGGCTTCCTCAATTTACGCTCCATTGGCCGGATATGATAATGACCATCATTCGCTTTACGTGCGATCAGAAAAAGTTCAATATCATTAAAGATCTTTCCGTTTATATACCGGCGGTAAGGCCCAAGCGTTTTAGCCACCGAGAACGCACTGTCCGCATTTTTAAAGTTTGATCTGGTAAGATACCTCGTTAGTAAGGTTGACCATGAGACCCGGCCACCTCCATTACTCCGAATGTCCAGCACCAGCGTTTCAATATTTTTTTCCTTTAATTTTCTGAAGGAACGCCGGAAGAAACTTCTTAACCTTCCTTCATTAAATGTATTTAATGTCATCACGGCGAACTTACCTGATGAATCTATGCTCAGGCTACGGTATTGCTCCCGCTTCCAGGATTTTGGCAACTTCTTTTTCTCCGCGCGGAGGATACTGTCTTTTCTGATTGAATCTTTGGGAAAAGTATATAATGCTACAGAATCAGATTTTATATTTCCGGTACTATCTATATACTCTACCGCATACTTTCTGCTAAGCCCGTAAAGATTACGGTGATAATAAGGGAAGTTCGCACTCAGCCTGATATAATTCACGTTGTTCGCATATCCATCCTCGGGTAAGTAATCAAACATTTTTTTCTTGAAACCATCCGCATCCACTCCATTGATG
>JAEWDG010000272.1 GCA_023390215.1 Bacteroidota bacterium
AACCATAGAAAAGCAGGTAAGCTATGAAGTGCCTGAAGTATCTGGAATGAAATTTATCAGCGGCGCGAATCTTTGCATCAATTTCAGAAACTACAAACAAATACCGCCATTTTATAACCCTCCCGGGGCAAGAGGTGAAGATACGTTTATGAGCACGGCGCTTAGTCACTTGAAAGTGCTTAAAGTTCCCTGCTATACATTTCATGATGGCTTTGGGAAATACAAACATCTGCTGAATGGCGTACTACCGCTCAAACTTACCGGTATTACCCAATCTGACCCCGGAGTAGTGGATCGTTTTTTGAAAGCTGCGATCGGGTGGGTGAGATATAAGCCTTTGCTCACCCTGGTAACGAATGAAGAAAATTTCGAGCGTATTATGGATGAAGTGGAATATAAACTTGAAATTTCTACGCGCAAACTTGTAAAGTATTTTGATAACCTCGAATTCAACAGGGTGATAACGGAATTCAGAAAATACCGCAGGCTGGCTCCCGGGCATAACCGTGAATTTCAAAAAACAAAAAATGCCTGGGAGGAACTGATGCGGCAGATTTAGGAACGCCTTATTTATCCTGAGCTTTCATGGGCAAAACAAGATCTACAAAATTTTTTTCGATAGCAGCTTCAATATGCGTCACTTTTCCAAGGTATTCGCCATCAATCTGAAAATGAACACGCGATCTTGTGGAAATGCTGACTGACGATGCATGATGTGTTTCAATTTTGGTTGGATTAAAGGGACCTGGTCTGAACAACATTTTCAGCAATTGTGAGATCGATAATTGCCGTACAATAACCACTTCAAAAAGACCATCATTAATCCTTCCCTCCGGATTGATCACGGCGCCTGTTCCATATTTGGATGCATTTGCGAGCACGATCATAAAGGCTTCTCTTTTTATTTCTTCCCTGGCTTTTATAGAAACCTGTATTTTTTTTCTGCGCCATAATGTTTTGAGGATTACGCGGGCATAACCCAGTTTTCCCCTGAGCTTTCCTTCTGAAAAATATTTGATCAGTTGTGCATTCAGGCCAATATCTGAGAGATGTAAGCAGTAACGGTCGCCAATTTTGATGGCATCACAGGAACGAACTTCGCCGGTTGAGATAACGTCGAGCGCTTCTTCGGCTGTGTTGGGAATGTTCAGTTCAGCAGCCATTCCGTTTGCAGACCCTGCCGGTATGATAGCCATAGGAATCTTTTCCTGCCTTAATGCCAGCGCAACAAGGCTTACTGTTCCGTCGCCCCCAACAGCAACAACAAGTTGAGGTTTTGTAGTTTTGATACTGTTTCTTATTTTTTCAGCATCGGGGTTATCCGGCAATTCGAAAAATTCAATGGAGCTGCTTTTTTCGGTAAAATAATTGCTGATCAGATTGCGCCAGTTCTCTTTTCCTGAGCCCGACACTTTATTGATCACAAACAAGATCTTGTCAAAATGCATTAAAATTTGTTTTACATGAGCTCGAAAGATCCCGATCAGCACACAGGATTATTTGCCAAGTTAAGAACAAGTTTATTCAGATTGTTCCGGCTCACTGAAGGCCCTATAATCAAATTATATACCGGGTATGGAAATCAGTCGCATTGTATCGTATTTGGCCATGTGCTCTCGCTGGGACCCATGCCAAGGAAAAAATACCGTGAAAATATTCTGGTGAATGCATTTTCTTTATTGCGCATGTTTATGGTTAAACCAAAATCAGGTGTAAAGCTGATGATGGAATTTGAAGAAACATTTTATGAAACGGTATCGGGAAAAGACGGATTTTTCAGATTTGAGTGGAAGCCTGAAAAAGGATTGAGCCCGGGATTCCATACAGTCTCTGTTTCGCTGGTAAATCCCATCCATAAAAAATTAGCCTTTGCTTCATCCGAAATTATCATTCCTCACCCCAATCAATACGCTTTCATTTCTGATATTGATGACACATTTCTTATCTCTCATTCTTCAAATCTTCGCAAACGACTTTTTGTACTGTTGACGGAAAATGCAAGAACAAGAATACCGTTTGAGGGGGTGGCACATCATTATCATCTACTTGCCTGTTCTCATGCACCAAGGGGAACTGTAAATCCTTTTTTTTATGTTTCCAGCAGCGAATGGAATTTGTACGATTACATTCAGGAGTTTGCCCATAATGCGCACATGCCAAAAGCGGTATTTCTTCTTAACCAGTTAAAAGGGCTCAGCGAGATTCTTAACACCGGACAGAATAACCACAGAACCAAGTTCTTCCGGATCACCAGGATCCTGGAAGCATATCCTGAACAAACATTTGTGTTATTGGGCGATGACTCTCAGGCAGATCCGGAGATTTACCGTTCCGTTGTAAGCCATTTCCCTGAAAGAATATTCGCAGTGTACATCCGGCATGTGGGAAGAAAAGAAAAAACCGCAGCTAAAGAATTACTTACCGAAATGGAAAAAGAGGGCGTTTTTTGCTGCTATTTCAAACATAGCCGCGAGGCAATTGAACATTCTGTTTCTGTAGGATTGGTAACAAGAGAAGAAGCCGACAGGAAATATATTTTGCCGGTAGATGCTGAGTGATCGTAGCGTACGCTATTTGGGTAAAATTTTTTACAAGCTATTTTTGAAACCTGAAATACACGAAAAGTCTTCCAAAATTTTTCTGATCGTTTTCAATGCGATGATAAAGTGATCTGATATGCGGCTGCTGTAAAAACCTTTCCACTTTTTTTCTGAGTTGTCCTGAGCCTTTGCCGGGAATGATCTCTATCTCTTTGATCTTTTTGTCAACAGCTTCACGAAAAGCTTCCTCCAGCGCATGTTCAATGCCCTTGCTGTTGTTAAAGACTTCGTGCAGGTCGACTTTAATCCGTGACATAATTAGTCCACGATCAGTTTGATGCCGGTTTTCTCCAGGCTGATCTTTCTTTGTTTGTACAGATTGCCCACAGTCATTTTAAAGGTCTTCTTGCTCATTCCAAAAAACTGGTAAATCTCCTCCGGATCACTTTTATCATGGTAGGGCAGATATCCATCATGTTCGTGCAGCAATCTCAAAATTTTTGCTGCTTCGTCTTCCACACGCTGGTACCCAGACTTACCTGCAACTACGTCAACCTTTTTATCCTCCGAAATATTTTTAATGAAACCTTTAAAACGATCTCCAGCCGTGATTGGCCTGTAAATTTCGTTGAAATGCAATACACCCGTGTGTTTGTTGTTGATGGCTACAAGATAACCGATATCTGTTCTGCGGAGCACAACCAGATCTACTTCATCCATAGCCTTAACCGTTAGCTGTTCATTCGACAGCAGATGTTCGAATTTTTCAGTTGCAACCAGCCGTCCTGTTTGGGGGTCTAAGATTATTTTAACAAGATAATCTCCGCCAGGGATCATTTTCCCAAGCTGATAAGATTTAGGAACAAAAATATCTTTCGGCAGACCCCAGTCGAGAAATGCACCATGTTCTGTTGTGGATACCACCCTAAGCTTAACGATATCTCCCAGCTTTGCTTTTGGAAATTCGGTGGTTGCGATCAGCCTGTCCTCTCCATCATGATAAATAAAAACATCAAGTTCATCCCCTGTTTTTAATCCTTTTGGAACATAACGGTTAGGGAGGAGAATGCCGTTCTTACCATCGTCGAGGTAAAATCCAAATTCTACGCTCCGTAACACTTTCATCCTGTTCGTTTCGCCAACGCTGATCATAATGGTATTTCCTGCAAGTTAAGGGGGAGCACGGAAACGTCTATCTTTGCGCAAATTTTTACAGTGAGATTTTCTGAGTTTGGATTTGATGAACGACTGCTTGAAGGAATCGAATCTTCCGGTTATGAAGAAGCAACCCCCGTACAGGAAAAAGTGATCCCTTTGGTGATGGAAGGAAGAGATGTAATTGCTTCAGCCCAAACAGGCACGGGCAAAACTGCCGCTTTTCTATTACCGTTGATCCATAAAATTTTAAGCTCCGAGCATGATCAGCACGCGATCAACGCCCTTGTTATTGTTCCTACCAGGGAACTGGCCGTTCAGATTGCACAGCACCTCGAAGGGCTCTCTTATTTTACCAACATAAGTTCGATCGCCATTTACGGTGGCGGGGATGGAAATGCGTTTGTGCAGGAAAAAAAAGCGGTGAGCATGGGAGCGGATATTGTGGTATGTACACCCGGGAAAATGATGGCGCATATCAGGATGGGTTATGTGAAACTCTCCGGTTTAAAATACCTGGTATTGGATGAGGCGGATAGAATGCTCGACATGGGTTTTTATGATGATATCCTTTTCATCATTAATCATCTTCCCAAACAAAGGCAAAACTTGCTGTTCTCGGCAACAATGCCCGCAAAGATCAGGGAGCTGGCAAGAAAGATCCTGCATCAGCCTGCGGAAGTAAATATTTCAATCAGCAAACCGCCGGAAAAAATCAAACAGTATGCATTCATCGTTTACGAACCACAAAAATTGCCCCTGGCTGTTCATCTGCTTTCAGACAAAGCATTCAAAAGAGTGGTCGTTTTCTGCAGCAGCAAACTCAGTGTAAAACAATTAACCCGGGAATTAAAAAGAAAGCGGTTGCAGGTGGATGAAATCCACAGTGACCTTGAACAGGAAAAAAGAGAAGAAGTGCTGATGGCGTTTAAAAGTGGAAGGCTTCCCATACTTGTGGCCACCGACATCTTAAGCAGGGGAATAGATATCGATAATATTGACCTTGTAGTGAATTTTGATGTTCCTCATGATGGGGAAGATTATGTGCACCGAATAGGCAGAACGGCTAGAGCTGAAGCAGAAGGCACAGCATATACACTGGTTGGACCAAAGGATCAGCGTAAATGGGCATCCATCGAAAGATTGATTGAAAAATCTGTTCCGCGTGGAGAGGTACCTGCAGCATTGGGCGAAACACCGCTGTATGCGCCTGCATCCGGACCAGGGAAAAAAAAGAATAACAATCGCCGGGGAAATTTCAGGCCCCGCAGACAGGGTGGAGTGTAGCCGCGATCCTTTTCTGAATATTCTTTACAACCGTTTTTTACTTCCAACCGCTGCTGCAAATATCTTTGTATAAACAAGGGATATTTCAATTTCATCAAACATATTAAACAACCCCATAGAGTACCTTCAGGG
>JAEWDG010000314.1 GCA_023390215.1 Bacteroidota bacterium
ATAGATCATTAATCATTTACAGTCTAATCCGTTTCCAGCAACGTGTAGATAGCAGAATCCAGGAATTTTCCGTTATGATACATATTCTGCCGGTGATATGCTTCCCGCCGGAATCCACATGATTCCAGCAGTGAAGCAGAAGCAAGATTATCTGGATTGATATTAGCTTCAATGCTATGGAATCCACATGTATTGAAAATATAGTCGGAGGTTTTTTGCAGCGCTTCTTTCATAATACCTTTCTGCCAGTATTCAGGCAACAGCGTATATCCAACTTCTGTTCTGAAGTTTGGCTTGTCCATTCGCCAGTATGCAATATTTCCAATGGCTACGCCTGGGTTATTTTTCAGTTCCAGCATCCAGAAAACTGCATCATTTTTTTCTTCTGCATCAAGAATCTCCCGCATCTTGGCTTTCGTTGCTTTCAGGTCTTTATCGGGATCGCGGTCCAGGTATCTTATGATCAACGGCTCGGAGCGCATGCGGTGTAAGACGCCAGCATCCGAATCTCTAAGTTTACGGAATAATAAACGTTCAGTCTCTAAAACCGGAAATACCGAAAAGTCGACATTCAGCGTGCGCATCTTTAACAGTTAAGCGACAGCCTTATTCACCAACCCCGCAGCTTCACTGAGCAAAATCGCGCTCTGAACTTTCAGACCACTTTCATCAATCAGTTTTTTTGCCACATCTGCATAGGTTCCCTGAAGCCGAACGATGATCGGAATCTGGATGTTTCCAATAGATTTATACGCATCAATTACTCCCTGTGCAACACGATCGCAACGTACGATTCCACCAAAAATATTAATGAGGATGGCTTTCACTTTTGGATCTTTCAGAATAATGCGGAAGCCGGCTTCAACCGTTTGAGCATTTGCCGTACCGCCTACATCGAGGAAGTTTGCAGGTTCACCACCGCTGAGCTTGATCATGTCCATCGTAGCCATCGCGAGCCCGGCACCATTAACCATACAACCTACATTACCGTCTAACTTAACGAAATTCAAATTGTATTTCGCTGCTTCCACTTCGGTTGGATCTTCTTCAGTTATATCACGAAGTGCCGCAATATCTGCATGACGCATTAAAGCGTTATCATCGATGTTCATTTTACAATCCACTGCGATGATCTTATCATCACTGGTTTTGAACATCGGATTAATTTCAATCATTCCGCAATCCATATCCACATACGCATTGTACAGATTGGTCACGAATTTTACGCAGTTCTTAAAAGCTTCGCCGCTCAGGCCAAGATTAAAAGCGATCTTTCTTGCCTGAAAACCCTGTAAACCTGCGGAAGGGTAAACCCATTCTTTAAAGATTTTTTCAGGCGTTTCGTGTGCCACATCCTCTATGCTCATTCCGCCTTCGGTACTGTACATGATCACATTCTGACCTTTAGTACGGTCAAGTAAAATAGACAGATAATATTCTTTTACCGGATTGGGTCCATCATAATATACATCCTGTGCGATCAACACTTTATTAACCAGCTTTCCGTCAGGACCTGTTTGAATGGTAACCAGGGTGCCACCAAGTATATTCGTGGCGATCTTCACAACATCTTCCGCTGATTTACCTACGGCTACACCACGCTGGTCTTTACCAACGATGTTCCCTTTACCGCGACCGCCAGCATGGATCTGGGCTTTTACAACAGCGAACTTACTGCCGAACTGTGTATGGATCTGACGATAAGCCTCTTCTGCCTCAGTGGGCGTGCTTACTGCAATCCCTTCCTGAACGGGCACATTGAATTTTTTTAACAGTTGCTTGGCCTGGTATTCGTGTAAATTCATCGCGAAAAATTTTCGCGAAGATAATTAAAAAGCCGTTCGATAACCCCGTCGTTCTGAATCCTTTAATAACAGGAACTGTATGCTTAAACATCCGGTTTTGCAGCCTTCAGCTTAAATTTGCGGCCTATATGCGAAAGCGGATCCTGTACAAAATTTTACTGTTTGCCCTGAGTATTGTGGTTTACGGTACCGGCTGGTCGCAGGTGCGCAGGGGAACCGGAATCGGTGAAGTGACGAACAGGGTAAAATCTTTGAGACAAATCGGGCAGGGGTCAAAAGATTCTGCCAGTGGGTTTAAACGAAGAGACGACCGTAAGGATTCCATTACGATCTATTACACCTATTTTGATTCTTCTAACCGCCGTTACCTGGATTCCTCTGTAAACGATTTCAGTAACTACTTCACCGTTCCTTCTGATTATATTTATCTGGGAAATAATGGTGCCGCGGCATACCCGGTATTATTTCAACCCTATAGCAAGCTGGGATGGGATGCAGGATTTCATGCTTTTGATATTTACCGGTCTACGGTTGAAGGCACCCGGTTATATAAACCCACCAGGCCTTTTTCTGAACTGGATTATCAGCTTGCTTCCGGAAAGGAACAAATGATGCGGGCACTGCACACGCAAAATCCGAAACCTAATATAAATTTTGGATTTGATTACCGTCTCATTTCAGCCCCTGGTTTTTTTACTTCTCAGGGAAATAACCACAACAGTTACCGTTTATATGGAACATATCAGGGTAAGCGTAAACGTTATAACAGCACGCTGATCTTCGTAGGGAACACGCTGCGTGCCTCACAGAACGGAGGTATTGTAAATGATAGCCTGTTGGCCGACCCCAACAGCAAAGACCGTTTTAGTATTGATGTTAACCTCGGTAACCGTAACGGGTTTTCCAGTAACCCTTTCTCAACAAAAGTGAATACGGGAAATATCTATAAAGATTTCACCATACTGTTCAGGAACAGCTACGATCTCGGAAAAAAGGATTCACTCATCATTAATGATTCAACAACAGAACATCTTTTTTATCCGAAGCTACGGATTCAGCATACGCTGCAATACAGCAGTTATAATTATAAGTTCCTGGATAATTTTGCGGATTCAGCCATTTACAAAGACTGGTTCAATGTTCAGTTTGCGAAAGCTTTGGATACGTTCAGCATACAGGAAAAATGGTCTGTATTAAGTAATGATCTTTCACTGTATTCATTTCCTGAGACGAAAAACCCAACTCAGTTCATCATGGCCGGCATAACCCAGGAGCAAATTCTGGGCAAACGGGATAGTTCAGACAGTAAGCTGAGTAATCTTTTCCTGCATGGAGAGTACCGAAACCGCACGCGAAACCGCTTCTGGGATGTATTGCTGAAAGCAGAATTTTATTTTGGCGGTTATAATGCAGGAGATTACCAGATGTACGGGAAGATAAACCGCTATTTGAATAAAGGGCTCGGGAACATTAGTATATTTTTCAAAAACAGCAATCGCAGACCTTCATTCGTATTTGAAAACGCATCTGCATTTAATCTTGGAGATACGATGTCGTTAAAGAAAGAGAATATTATTTCCTTTGGAGCTGTTTCAGAAAATGCTTTTGCTACATTAAGTTTCACCAATCACCTCATTACGAACTATACTTATTTCCGTGATTATATCCACAAGGATCAGTATAGCAAGGTTATCAATCTCATTCAGGTAACTGCTTCAAAAAAAATCCGGATCTCCAGACATTGGAACTGGTATACACAGGTTGCATTACAACAGGTCGACGGGTCAGCGCCGATCAGGGTTCCTTTATTTTATACGCGTAACAGGCTGGCCTATGAGGGGAACTTCTTTAAGAATCTGAATATTAGTACGGGGCTGGAACTCAGGTATTTTACTCCGTTCAAAGCAAATGGTTTTTCTCCTGTAACGGCACAGTTTATTCCACAGGATACTGCAACCATCCGGAATCGTCCCGATATTGCCGCCTTTGTGCACCTGCGCATCAAAGCATTTACCTTATTTGTGCGCGGGGAAAATCTGAATACGGTCAGTTTCGCTAATGGATTCAGTTTCACGGAAAATAACTTCGCAGCACCACATTATCCCACGCAGGGCTTTATTTTAAGATTGGGTGTGAAGTGGTGGTTCGTGAATTAGCGGTGATCTACATTCATGATCGATGATTTATTGATGTATGATTTTTGAGTAACATGATACATTCATATTGCGGATGCTTTTTGACATTTGAATTTTGAATTTTAGTCATGTTTAACATATATGTCTCGCCTGCTCGATAAAGCTTCGTAATTTTGCCTTGTGAAGAAACCCCTGCTTCTCATAATTAGTTTTGTTTACCTGCTCTCAGTAACGGGTCTTTCGTTCGACCTGCATTACTGCATGGGTAAACTGGCTGATGTAGAGTGGCCTGGAGTAAAGAACGACAAATGCGGGCGCTGCGGAATGCAGAACAGTAAAAAGAAGTCGGGCTGTTGCCATAATGAACCCCGGTTTGTCAAAATCAGCGATGAACACCAGTATTCAAATGCTTTTCAGGTAACCGAACCCGGAGTATATATCGTTCAGCTTCCGGAGTTTGCGATACCTGGTACGGAGATGTTGCCTGTTTACTCCAGAGTTAGGTCTTTCCACGCGTTCGCGTATTCCTCTCCTCCACTTTATTTACGATACCGGGTATTCAGAATTTAGAAGTATCGTTTTCGTTTATTTCAAACGATAGCTGATTTTTTAAACTTTTAAATTCTTTAAAATGAAATTATTATTTTCCTTACTGCTGTCTGCAGTATGTTTTGGTTCCTATGCCCAGGTGAATAAAATAACGATCCAGGCCAGTGGATTAACCTGCAGCATGTGCAGCAATGCCATTAATAAAAGTCTGAAAACTATTCCTTATGTAGAGACGGTATACTCAAACATTAAAAGTTCAAGTTTTGATATAACGGTTAAACCCGGAGCGGATGTAAACTTTGACGATTTTAAAAAGAAAGTTGAAGATGCTGGTTTCTCAATAGCAGGCCTCACCGCAGAAGTAAATTTTCAACGTGCGAAAATGGAGAAAGATGCGCATATCACATTAGGTAAAATGAACCTGCATGTGGTGAAGTTTGCCGGCCAGCAGGTGCAGGGACCACAAACCATCCGACTTCTCGATAAGGGTTTTGTTTCTTCAAAAGAGTACCGGCAAAACGCAGGGCTTACAACGATGGAATGTTATAAAACAGGTAAGGCTGCGGGTTGTTGCAAAGACCACGGTATAGATAAAGGAACAAGGGTTTACCATGTTAGTATTTAGACCCGTTACAACCCCGGTTTTCCAGATGCGCTGGCCTGTCATTTTAGTGTTTCTGTTTTGTACCATGGGTAAAAACCTGGAAGCGCAGGAATTATTCACATACAGTGAGCCCGCTAGTAATATGGCAGCAAAGAGTATAGGCG
>JAEWDG010000040.1 GCA_023390215.1 Bacteroidota bacterium
GATCAAGTTCAGCCCTGCCACCTTTCTGACTGTCATCCCGGACTTGATCCGGGATCTGCCCATTATAAAGATTAAGCACGTACTATTCGAAAGATGCTGAATCAAGTTCAGCGTGACGAACCGGGGAAAGATGCACGATCAAGTTCAGGCTCTACCCTCTTGACCTTCATCCCGGATGCGTACATTTCAATAGATTTGCTGCTATGAAACAACTTCTTCTCCTCATCACACTCGGAATTTTTTCCATTACCCGTTGCCTTGCAGACGAAGGCATGTGGCTTCCCCAGTTACTGGCCGCGCTTAATGAAAAAGATATGAAAGCGCACGGAATGAAGATCAGTGCGGCAGATATCTACAGCATTAATAAATCCAGTTTGAAAGACGCAATCGTGAGTTTTGGAGGATTTTGTACAGGAGAAGTTATCTCCGATAAGGGTCTGGTATTAACCAACCATCATTGTGGTTTTGAATCCATACAAAGTCATTCATCGGTAAAAGACAATTATATAAAAGATGGATTCTGGGCTTACAACTACAGTCAGGAATTACAGAACCAGGGGTTGTTTGTTTCTTTCATCATTCGCATCGAGGAAGTAACATCTTCTGTTCTAAAAAACATACCTGCTGATATCTCTGAAAGGGAAAGGCAGGCGGCCATAGAAAAAAATATTGCCACTTACAAGGCCGCTTACAAAAAGGAACCAACACAGGATCTGTTGATCCGATCCTTCTTCGATGGCAATAAATATTTTCTTTTTGTAACTGAAACTTATAAAGATGTCAGGCTGGTTGGTGCTCCGCCTTCAGCAATCGGAAATTTCGGACAGGATACAGACAACTGGATGTGGCCCAGACATACCGGCGATTTTTCTTTGTTCAGGATTTATGCGGATAAGAATAATAAACCGGCAGACTATTCTCCGGATAATGTTCCATTTAAACCCCGTCGCGCGCTTACTATTTCACTGGAAGGGGTTAACGAGGGAGATTTTACAATGGTTTTCGGATTTCCGGGAACGACCAAAGAATATCTTCCAGCCTCCTCCATCCGGCAAACAGTGGAAATTGATGATCCTTCAAGGATAGAGATAAGAGAAAAAATTCTGGCCGCATGGCGCGGCTTTATGCGCAACGATGAAAAAATCCGCATTCAGTATGCATCCAAATATGCGCGGCTTGAAAACTATTATAAGAAGTGGCAGGGTGAAGTTCTGGGTTTAAAAAAATCAAATGCAATTGCCAGGAAATCTGATTATGAAAATCAATTTACAGAACGTATAAATAAAAATCCGGAATGGAAAAACAAATATGGAACCTTACTGGCCGATCTGAATCTTGCGAATAAAAAAATTGAGCCTTATATCCTGGCCCGTAATTACCGGTCTGAGATTATTCCACGCATTGATCTATTTTCAATTGTTGTAGTCGCAGATAGCCTTAGGGAACAATTAAAAAAAGATACCAGCAATTTCGAAGCGCTTAAATCTACATTCCGAAACCGTTTTAAAGATATTTTCGATGATTATACGTTCGAGGTTGACAGGAAAGTATTCGCAACCTTAATACCCATGTATGTTTTAGATCAGCCCGCTGAATTCGTGTCTGGGCTGGCCAGTTCACGTTACAACCAATATGGAAAATCCGGTGAAGTGTTCGCAGACTCTTTGTATTTCAGGTCTTGGTTTTCGAGCAACGAAAAAATTGAATCACTACTCGGAAATTCTGCAGCTAATTTTATCCGGGCGCTGACAGATGATCCGGCCTATCTTTTATACGAAGACATGAAAGCTGCATATAGGAATAGTGTGGGCTCCAAACTAACCGATCTTCAAAATGAGATCAACTTGCTGCAGCGCAAATATATGGAAGCCCAGATGATGGTTTTTCCGGAAAAAAAATTTTATCCTGATGCAAACGGCACGCTCCGGGTTACTTATGGTAACGTAAAACCTTATTTTCCCCGTGACGCGGTGAAATATGAATACCGGAGCTATCTGGATGGAGTAATGGAAAAATATAAGCCCGGCGATTATGAATTTGATGTTCCACAAAAGCTAATCGAACTATATAAGAAAAAAGATTTCGGGAGATATGGTGTACATGACAGGCAGCCTGTTTGTTTTATTGCCGCCAATCACACTACGGGCGGTAACTCAGGTAGTCCCGCATTAGATGCTTATGGAAACCTGGTAGGATTGAACTTCGACCGGGTATGGGAAGGAACCATGAGTGATATAAATTACGATCCCTCCCTCTGCAGAAATATTATGGTGGATATCCGGTATGTGCTTTTCATCATCGATAAATTCGCGGGAGCAGAAAACCTGATTTCAGAGTTAAAGATAGCGGGAAAGAAAAAATAATATCGTAGTGAGTGGTGAGTGTTTACGTCGCTCAAAAATTATCACTTACAACTTATCCCTGACCACGAATAGCTACTATTTTTATTTTGCGAAAACTTTCTTAAGTAAATCGGTAGCCTGAGCTTTGGGATCTTTACGGATCTTTTGTTCTTCTTCTGCTACGGAATAGAAAATTCCATTCATTGCGCGATCTGTAACATAGGCCGTGAGGTCAGTATTCACCTGTTTGCGGGATACTCTGTTATAGGCTGTAAATACATCTTTCCAATATTCAGTTGCGTTCACTTTATCGAGGGAAGCTTTGATGACGGGTGCCATTTTTTGCTGAAGACTGGCTGATGTAGCTTTCTTCAGGTAATCCGTGGCCGCATGATCTCCACCCCGGAGAATTGAAAGCCCATCGGTTATCGTCATGTTCGTGATCGCATCCCAAAAAATTTCAGTTACACCACTTGCAGCATCCTCAGCGGCCCGGTTCATGGAAAGAATAGCTTTGTCGACAAGGGCTGACATTCCCAGGTTTCTCAAAGTCTGCTCCGCTTTCTTCGCTTCTTACGGCATTAATATCTTTATTGCCTGATTGGTAAAAAACCCATCAACTTTCGATAACCTGGAGGTACTGCTATCCGTTCCGATCTTCAAGGCTTCTTTTAATCCACTGATGATTTCGGCATTACTCAGATTTGAACTGCCTCCTCCACCAATTGCTTTGGATACACCGGATAAAATTCCTGAACTGTCTTTTGATGTTTGCTTTTTGACTTTGTCGAGTATCCCCTGCGCCGAAACGCCATAAGAGAGAATAAATGCTAAAAAAGGAAGTATGATTTTTTTCATAGAACGATTTGACGACAAAGATAGCCGCGATCGTCTATGCTATATGTTAAGAAAAATAATAAGTAAGCACCCCGGACGGGAGTTGAACCAACATTAAAACAGCGTGTTCCTGATTACCGGAATTGTTTGCATTATCCTTTTACAAAAACCAGTTCCTAGAGCTTAAGAATCTTAAGTTTAATCCTGTCTTTGCCTTCACCGCAAACCATGATATAAACTCCCGCGGGAAGTTTCGAAAGATCAACCTGTTCAATATTATAGTAGAACCTGTGTGCCCAAACCTTTTCCCCCAGCGTGTTGTACACATACACCGATTTGTTGGCCAGGGAGAAATTGCCGGTGGGGGAAACCGTTGTTTTATTTAATACCGGGTTCGGGTAAACGCTTATACCTCCGGTAGGTTCATTAACCGTAGCTGAGTCAGATGGCAGCGGTCCTCCTGTTGCCTGGCCGCCATCACATTCATAAGAATTCAGGAAACTGTTACGTACATGTCCGAGTGCAAATAAAGAACGCATTCGCTGTTTTTGACCGTGGGTAAAGATATTCATGCATGCATCGCTTGTAAGATCCATATAGTTCATGAACATATCCCCATTCGCATTCGGCGAACATGCGCTCATCTTGGGAAAATTCGGGCAGTTATAATTATAGCTGGATTGTGTGGGTGTATCATCCACATCGTCAGAACCGCAGTTTGCATCACCCCATATATGTTTCAATCCCAGCCAATGTCCCACTTCGTGTGTAGCCGTACGTCCCAGTGTATAGGGTGCACGAAGATTTCCGCGTGAACCGAATACATCATAATTGATCACGACACCATCGGTTTCAGCAGGGTCTCCGGGTAAGGATGAATAACCTAAAGCCCTTCCCATCATGGAACAAACCCAGATATTTAAATAATGAGCCGGATCCCAGGCATCCGCACCACCTGCGGCGTCGAATTTCATTCCATCATCCAGTAAAAAATATGGGTTGTTCGTATGCCTGCGAACAATGCCGCTGGTAGAACGACCGTCAGGAGCAACCTTAGCAAGACAAAACATAATGCGCGCATCTGCAGCAACCGCTCTAAAAGGTAAAGGAGTATTTGACGTGTCTGCATTAAGGCGGCGATAATCGCGGTTTAAAACTTCGATCTGAGATATGATCTGATCATCGCTGATATTCTGGTCCTGTGTATTGTAGAGAACATGCACAACAACAGGAATGGTAATAATTTCATTTACGATCGTATCACGGGCAGGCCCGAACACTTTTGAAGAACTTCTTACGATTGAAGAACTATATGTATTATTTTGATTTTTGACGCCGCAAGCTCTTTGAGCATTTGCTTCCAACATCAATCCCGCGCAAAATAGTAAGCCCAGTAAAAATCTCATTTTTTAACAGATAGAAATTAAAAAATGATCTTTCTAAGATTTGGTTCCGGCTATGCAGAGGATTGGGACGAAAAGGTTTTTGGGGAATTGGTTAGCCCGGAATTACCAGTTTGTGGGAATAAAAAGGAAATATCGGGCTCAGAGGTATCAACAAATATAGCCGGTGCGTTTTCAAAATGCAAGTTTTTATGAAACTTATTTGCTGAAAATTCCTGCTTAACTTTTTGGTTATGCTAAATTTGGGCGCTGAAAATCAATACATGAAGAAAATAGCCCTGTCCAGCCTGCTTTTCATTCTGTTTGCCTGTAACGGTAATCAGCCGGATCATGATGCAAGTTTACCTGAACACGTAGCTTCTGAGGGTATTCCGGCACCAGTAAACCTTACGCACACGATATTAGCTGAGCATCCGCATGATACGGGCGCTTACACCCAGGGACTTGAACTGTATAATGGAAAAATGTATGAAGGAACCGGGGATTTCGAACAATCAACCATCCGGATCACCGACTGGAAAACAGGAAAAGTTGAACAGTCGCATAATATGGGTACTGATAAAATTTTCGGGGAAGGAATTACCATATTCAATGGAAAAATTTATCAGCTCACCTGGCAGTCGCATGTTGTGTATGTGTACGACCTGAAAGACATCAGCAAACCCATTAAAACATATAACTGGCCATACGAAGGCTGGGGAATCACCCACAATGCAACAGACCTGATCATCAGCGACGGAAGCGCGAACATTTATTTTGTTGATCCTGAAACCTTCAAAGTTAAAAACACGATTGGCGTTGAAAGTGATCGCGGACCTGTAGAAGATCTCAACGAACTGGAATGGGTGAACGGTTTTATTTACGCGAATGTTTATCAGACAGATTATATTGTTAAGATAGATCCGGAAAGTGGACATGTAGTCGGTCTGCTGGATTTCAAAGGTCTATTACCGGCACAATATCGTACAACCCGTACAGATGTGCTGAACGGAATTGCGTTCGACAGCACCAGTTCGATGTTTTATATTACGGGTAAACGCTGGCCAAAATTGTACGAAGTAAAAATCGGACAATAATTATATAAGAGTTGCTATATATATTACCGAACTACAGTGCTTCGGATCCCCTATCGTCCTTAAGTTAGAGCCTAATCCTGTCCAAATCGCGCGCAACATGCCGAACGGTCTTCGTTTGTATTTCTCCGTTAGCATAGACACGTAGAAGCTGTCGAACCACATCGGTTTAAACGTGAGGATTTTCATTCCATGCTTCAACAACAGCTTTTCCATAGAAGCCGGACTAAAATGATACAGGTGCCGGGGTACATCATAGGCAGCCCAATCCTGCCCGTAATGCGATGCATCTGCAGAAGTGTAATTAGGTACTGCAATAATCAGACGGCCATCTTTGTGCAGGGAGCGTTTTATTTCATTAAGGTATTCATGCAGCCGGTGCACGTGTTCAAGAACATGCCACATCGTGATCACATCAAACTTTTCTCTCAGCGCAAACAATTCTGATGCATCATGAAGATCTATGGAATGCAGAGCCCTGGCTTTTTCTCTTGCCGACGCATCCGGCTCCAGGCCTTTTACTTCCCATCCCGCATCCTTCATTGTTTTTAGAAACATGCCGGTACCTGCCCCTATATCCATCAGCTTTCCTTTGCTTTTCGGTGCGACCCGTTCAACAAGCTTTAGCTTCCGTTTCATGGTGTAGTCCCGAACTACATGGTATACGCGGTTGATCAACCCTTTTTGAGAATCTGTGTGCGATATATAAGCCTCCGCATTGTAATATCTTCCTATTTCATTTTCCTCCGGAAAGTTCTGGGTAAAACGCAGCGTGCAGGAATCACATTCCCATACAGGGAAACGTTCCTTGCTTACGCTGTTGTCCGTACAATCAAATTTGAACCTGATCGCAGCGCTTCCGCAGGAAGGGCAATGTTGATAATGAATCATAATCCGCTGCAAAGAAAAGCAATTCGCGAATCTCTAAGGCGAAGTTGTATAGGTTGATGAAACTGGTTTGGTTTTTACAGGACTAATATTCGCACCTATACCAGCGGGATGAGGGTTTGTATAATAA
>JAEWDG010000044.1 GCA_023390215.1 Bacteroidota bacterium
CGATAACCCCAGGCCTTATTATTTGCGCGGACAGGGATTGCGGTACACGCCCGAACAATTTGGCGGAGGATGTAAACCGGCACTTGAAGATTTGAATACAGCGGCTGAAAAATTCAAAATATTCAAACCTGCATCTGATATCGATCCGAACTGGGGAGAAGCCAGAACAACCATGCTGATAAATGAATGCAGCAAATAATGCGTTTACCTGAATTAGATCCCATACTTCATTCTCAGCTCAGGCTGGCCATAATCAGTCTCCTGGTTCAAAATCGCGAGGCTGATTTTGGTACGCTCAGGCAACATACCGGCGCGTCTTCCGGCAATCTCAGTGTACAGCTCGGGAAATTGAAAACTGCGGGATATATTGAAGTTATCAAAACCTTTAACGAAAATTATCCGCAAACGATCTGCAGGATTTTGCCTGAAGGGGAACAGGCATTTAACCAGTATGCAACCAATATATCACGCTATACCATCTTAAATAAAGCTTAATACCCCATCCGAATTGCACTTCTGAGGATAACTTTGCATTAATGGCCTCCATCGTTCAGGTAAATCATCTTTCAAAAAGTTTTGGCGATTTCAAAGCAGTGGATGATCTCTGTTTTACGGTTAATGAAGGAGACGTTTATGGTTTCCTCGGTCAGAATGGTGCAGGAAAATCCACCAGCATTCGAATGATGTTATCCCTGATACGGCCGGATTCAGGCGAGATCCGGATGTTCGGTAAATCGCTTTTCAAGCACCGGAAAGAAATTCTTTCTCAGACCGGCGCCATCATCGAACGCCCGGATATGTATAAATATCTGTCCGCATTCGATAATCTTTCCATTTTCTCCCGAATGAGCGGAAAACACCGCAGCAGTGCTGAACTGATGCGCATGCTTGGTTTTGTGGGATTGGCCGGAAGAGAAAAAGATAAGGTCAGGGCTTACAGTCAGGGCATGAAACAGCGGCTTGGCATTGCAATCGCTTTGATTCATGATCCGGGGTTAGTGATACTTGATGAGCCAACAAATGGTTTGGATCCACAGGGTATCGCAGATATGCGTAACCTCATCACAGACCTGAGCCGTAAGCAGGGACGCACCGTGATCGTGTCCTCACATCTCTTGTCCGAAATTGAAATGATCGCGAACCGGATGATCATTATCGATAGAGGAAAAAAAGTTGTCGAAGGGGAAGTGTCTGCGCTGCTTGACCCCAGCCATACAGTAGTTCGAATTGAAACACCAGATGTACTGCGGGCTAAGGAATTTATTAAATTGAAATATCAGGTGAGCAATGCAGAAGACAACATCATTGAAGTGAATATGAACCGCGATGAAATAAGTGAACTTATCGCCGGTTTGGTAAGTGCGAACATTGCGATTCAGTCTGTACGCAAGGTGCATTCCCTGGAAAATTATTTTTTATCGCTAACCCGTGAGCCTGCAAATGTTTGAGCTGCTGCGAATAGAACTTTATAAGATCTCCCGCCGACCCCGCACCTATATCGCATTTATAGCCATCTTCGCCATTGTAGCGATCTTTCAGTTTGCCTTCAGGGTGGATGGAACCAGTTATATGAACCTGATGCTTCAGAATATTCAGGACAGCTTCGAACTGAATAAAATGAAAGCCATTAACGGGTATTTCATGTGCTACATTATTTTGAACACACTGCTTATTCAGGTTCCCATTTTGGTTGCGCTGGTAGCAGGCGATGCTATTTCAGGTGAAGCGAACATGGGCACATTGAGATTAATACTCACCAGGCCTGTTGGCAGGGTAGAACTGATACTCGTAAAATTCATAGCTTCTGCAATTTTCACCGTTCTGCTTTTGATCTGGATGGCGTTAACGGCTTTATTTCTGAGTATGCTGATCTTTGGTGTGGATGATATGCTGATATTCCGCGTAAAAGGAGAGGAATCACAGATCCTGCAGATCACTTCCGATGATGTGATGTGGAGATATTTCGCTGCATTCGGTTACGCTGCCGTTGCGCTAACGGTTATAGCGGCGCTGGCTTTGCTGCTTTCGGTATTTGCCGAAAATTCCATAGGCCCCATCGTAGCAGCAGTGTGTATTGTAATTGTATGCACCGTTGTATCCAACATAAATGTGCCGGTGATTGAACGGCATGTGAAGCCTTATCTCTTTACATCCTACCTTGTTGGGTGGAAAGGATTTTTTTACATCGGAACCAATGAAGAAAATCTACCCATCAAAGGTTCCATTGAAAACTGGCCTGCAATTCGCAATAGTTTGCTCATTTTAATCGGACATATTGTTGTACTTGTTGGAGCAGCTGCATATTTTTTTAAAAGAAAAGATATTTTATCGTAAATGAAAACCACCTCCCGCTTATTTTTCCTGATATCCTTTTTTATGGCTACCGCTGTACATGCGCAGGACGTTGGTCAACTTGTGGAAAATGTAAAATCAAAACTGGCTAAGGTGCATGAATATGAAGCGCGGGGAAAAATGAAAACCAATGTTTCGTTTTTAAAAGTACCCGTTGCAGATATAACGGTATTTTTCCGGAAGCCCGATCAGATCAAAATCAAAAGCGACAAAGGTGTCTCCTTCATTCCCAAAGGTGCCGTGAGTATCAATACCGGAAGTTTGTTGAAAGGAAATGACTATACAGTGATCGATGGAGGCAATGAAAAAATAAATGGGCAGCTGTTGAGGGTTGCGCGGTTGCTTCCCAATGATGATAACAGTGACGTGGTATTATCAACCATTTATATCGATCCTGTGAACATGGTCATAAAAAAAGCAAGAACGACGACGAGAGAAAACGGAACTTACGAACTGGAAATGAGCTATGGTAAATACAGTAGTTACGGCCTGCCCGATAAACTCATATTCAGTTTCAATACTAAAGATTATAAACTTCCAAAAGGAGTTACGTTTGATTTTGATGATGGAACGAATACCGCTCCGCAACCCAGGTCGGGTCCTAAAAAAGGCCGCGCTGAGATCAGTTTCAGCAGTTACAAAATAAATCAGGGAATTTCTGAAACGGGTTTTTAATCTTCCGTTATTGCCTCGTCTACCGCGTTTCCAACCACCGCTGCGCTCACATGTTTCAGCGGGTTCTTCCGTTGATCATTAAATTCCATCCGGTTATTAAGAATATCGATACAGGTATAAAGCGCTGCCCTTAATGAAGATTCATCGGCGATACCTTTTCCGGCAATATCGAATGCAACCCCATGGTCAGGTGATGTGCGTACCACATTCATTCCTGCTGTATAGTTGACACCTTCGCCGAAGGCAAGTGATTTAAATGGAATCAGTCCCTGATCGTGATACAGCGCAAGTACCGCATCAAATTTTGAATAATTGCCCCTGGCAAAAAACGCATCTGCAGCGTAAGGTCCAAAACAGAAAATATCCATTCGTTGTTTAGCTTCTTTTATCGCCGGCTGAATGATCTCCAGTTCTTCTTTTCCGATCAGCCCTTCATCGCCCGCGTGCGGATTAAGCCCGAGCACAGCAATCTTCGGTTTGTTGATGAGAAAATCTTTTTTAAGAGAATGATTGATCACCTGTAGTTTACTTAATATAGCTTCTCTCGTAATAAACTTTGCAACTTCTTTTACCGGCACATGTTCCGTGAGTAAAGCAATGCGCATATTATCGGCCACCATAAACATAGCAACATCCGGGGCATTGAAGAATTTTTTCAAAAACGGTGTATGCCCTGTGTAATCAAAATTTGCAGATTGAATATTTTTTTTGTGGATGGGAGCCGTAACCAGGCCGTCTATTTTTCCTGAACGCAACGCCTCGACTGCCGCCTGCAAACTCAGTATGGCATATTTTCCGCCGGTTTCATTCAGTTCCCCGGGGGTTATGGAAATGTCTTCCTCCCACACATTAAAAATGTTCACCTGTTTGGGGTTCAGACGGGATAAGTCTTTCGCGATAAAAACATTAAGATGTAAGTCGGGAAACTGCTTTTTATAAAAGTTCAACACCTTATTATTTCCGAATATAACAGGAATGCAGAGATCAAGTATACGGCTGTCTGCCATTATTTTGATGATCACTTCCATTCCGATACCATTCGTATCACCACATGAAAATCCAATTACAGGTTTTCTATCACTCATAAAAAAAGGAACGATTTAAGATTCAGTAAAAATACTGAAACCCCGGAACATCATTTTCTACGCAATACTGGCGCGGGTTTCGGCGTAGTTGTACGCGGATTTTTATATTTTTTTCCCTTTCCTCAGAAGGGCACAATAAAACTGCTGTTTTTTCGTACTCCAACTGTCCTCCTGCCTCTCAAAACTGCATACCAGGTCTGCCTTTTTGTTACAATTCAATAATTACCTATGAGAAAAATCTTACTTCTCGGTGCATGCCTGTATTTAGGTGGTATCACGGGGTCGCTTGCCCAGTGCGGTGCAGGATATACAAGGGATACATTGAACTGGGACTATCTTGATTTTATCCCCAACTCCGGTAGTTATATCAGTCCGGTTGCTTATACCACACTCGCCACTTCTCAAACGCAACGATTTTGTTTTGGAAAACAAAAGCTGGTGATTACGCACAATTATACCGGTTCGAACATCGGCGGAGATGTAACCACACACACCGCTCAAACCGGAAGCTATGGAAAAGGCGCCGATATCAAATTTACCGGCAATGGCACGATCAGCTTCGAGTTCCAGGAGCCTGTGGAAAATATAAAATTTTCTGTGAGTGATATTGACCTCAATCAGCGTGTGATCATCAATTCTGCTTCACTTATTCACCTCAGTTCTATTGGCAGCTCCATCTTAACGATCGAAAGCAACGATGATGTTTCTGTAAGTGCGGTAAGTGACGGTTCGACCATCGGTAATAATTCCACTGATGGCACTTTGAATATTGATATCGCCGGACCCGTGAAAAACTTCACGATCAATATTGCACATACAGATACAAATGGATCGGATAACGGTTCTTTTTATATCTCTGATATTTCCGCATGCTCGCAAGGCTCATTTCCCTTGAACTATTATCATGTATCGAAACCTTTTACAGGGCAAGGCAGTTATGTTGTTTGCGCAAGAAATGATTCCATTTATTATGTGAATGTGGCAAATGGGGTGGCTAAATTTTTATTTGCCGATTACGGTCATAACCGTATCAATTCCCTGGCCTATGATCCGTACCGGCACATGGTCTATTATGCATATAGTTTATCAGGACCCGGGGGAGGACCTTCAGCCACCAATCGTATTCTCAGAAGGTACGATTATGATATGGATACGTTGGGCATAGTTTGTAATGACTTACGAACACTGGGTATCCCTTTGTTCAATCAGAGTATTGAATCAGGTGCAGCTGGTTTCTATGATGGCGCCATTTATATAGGCATCGAAGGTGGTACTGAAGTATCAGATCGCGAGTCCATCGTATGGCGAATAGACCTTGACGAAAATTATGCACCCAATGGTCCTGCTTCACAAGTGTTTGGTATCAGATCAGATACCCACGACTGGTCAGACATTGGATTCAATGACGGAATACTGTATGATTTTGATGGAGATACCGACAAAGATTTTTATCATAAGAATTTACTCACGGGCGAGGTGATTAATTACAAACCGGCAGGTACGCTTGTACCGCGTCAAACCTGCGTAGACTGGACGGGGAAAATGTACAACGTTGGTTCCCCCGGTGCAATCGCCGCGGGTACAATTGTTCCATATAACGGAGATGGAACCGTTAATTCTGCCCAATTATACACGATCAAATTTCGTGGCGTTGCAGAAACCGGTAGTTGGGGCGATGCTGCGGAAGCGTTTAAACCAAAAACAGATTTTGGGGATGCGCCGGATAGTTATGATCCCGCTACCCAGGATCCGGCTACGCATGAAAGGGATGAAAGACTCAGGCTTGGAAACCTGTTGGGAATTGAATGGGCTAAACATACCTCTCCGGATGCTACCGGCGATGGCGCGGAGGAAGATGGCCTGAATGGAAACCAGGTAATCGCGCAGGGCGTTTCCAATCATATCATTAAGGTTAAAGTATTCAATAAAACCGGTGAAGATGCAACCATTGCGGGATGGATCGACAGCAACCTGGATGGAATATTTCAACCATCAGAAGGGGCGACGGCAAACGTTCCAACTGCGGACACCATGCAGAGTATTGACCTGGCATGGATCGGGATCGACATGCCTTATGCTATTGGTACGTCCACCTTCATGCGCATACGTGTCACATCCGCAGCTTATGGTATGACGCCAGCAAATCCAAATGGATTTTACGATAATGGTGAAGTGGAAGATTATAAAATTGAAGTGGTAAATGTGCTTCCTGCCCAGCACTCGCTGCTTTCAGTAAATAAAACAGCGGATGGAAAAGCTTTTATAAAATGGTTCCCCGGCCAAACCGGAAACTCAGGATATTACCGGCTCGAAAGAAAAGACGCAAACCAGCAATGGCAACAGGTATATGCCTGGGAGGTTGCAGAAG
>JAEWDG010000059.1 GCA_023390215.1 Bacteroidota bacterium
CCCTGGTACCAGCCTCCATATACGGAGCCGTTTGTGCCGAGTTTAACTCCTTTTTTTAGAACAATATTGATGATGCCGCCGCTGCCTGATGCATCATATTTTGATGAGGGCGTGCGAAGGATTTCTATTTTCGAGACCGCTTCCGCAGGCAAACTTTTCAGCAGGGAAGCGATGTCTGCACTGCTCAGTTTCATTTCCCTGCCATTGATATATATGGTCGCAGGTGTCGTACTTGCGATGTACACATTGCCATCCTGGTCGACAACAGTGCCGGGTGTCTTCTCCAGAATTTCCAACGCATCGGAACTGCTTCCCGCGAGCACCTCCGCATCTACGATGGTTTTGTCGTCTTCCTGCCTAACCAGATTTCTTCGGGACTGAACAACTACCCCACCGAGATTTTCCGCCCGGGGAAGAAACTGCAGATTAATTGTGATCGAATCTGTATCTGTGCTGAAGGTTTTAGTAAGCACTGTAAGTCCGCTGCCCGTACCGGTAAGTATATATTGTTTATGAAGTGGAAGCTCAACGTTTGCCTGTTCTGAAGATGTTCGCGCAAGCACGGTGTTGCTGTCGGGTAACGATTGGATCTTCAGCGTTGGCTTACCTGAATATCCTGCAGGCAGTTCTATCTGGATATGCACCCGGGAATTTTGGCCGAATCCATAATGAGAAGCCAATATTAAAATAAACGATAAGAAAAATATTCTCAATAAAAAAAGGCTGCATGTGAGCAGCCTTGCAAATCTATCAACAGTATATATTCCTGAACGTTAATTTTTTTCAAATAACTCTTTCTTGTCTACGATCTTCACCTCATCATCTTCTTTCAGTGTTTTACTTACAAGGTCATAAGGTCCGGTTATCACCTCTTCACCTTCTTTGAGGCCATCCGTAATCTCGATATAGTTGATATCCTGAATGCCTGTTTTTACAAGGCGTTTTTTTACGTGGTTATCCGGCTGTTTTACGAAGACCAAAACTTCAAGGTCATCCATTGTTGTGGCCGCGGCATTTACATCCGATTTATCACCCGTTCTTTTCTTACTTCCTGATATGCTGTCTTCTTTTTCCCTGGTGGTTACCGCATTAATAGGAACACTTAACACATTGGAATGTGTTTGCGTTTGTATATCAGCGTTAGCACTCATACCCGGTTTAAAAGGGAAATATCCTGGTCTTACAAGGTCCATATAACTTGCTGTGTCAAGGCGGATATACACTTTATACTGTGTAACATCAGTTGATGTAGTTGCAGTGAGGGAACTGGTAGCTGCACCGTTGTTGCTGCTTGATATCTGCGTAACGATACCTTTAAATTTTCTGTCCGTATACGCGTCAATGGTAACCAGCGCACTGTCGCCCAGTTTTACTTTAGGCACATCATTTTCACCAACATCAACCCTTACTTCAATTTTTGACATATCTGCGATGCGCAGCATTTCTGTACCTACGTTGAAACTGTTACCCGCCACTTTTTCTCCTTTCTTAACACTGAGCAAACTCACCACGCCATCCATCGGTGCAACGATCTCTGTTCTGCTCAGGTCTTTGTCGGCTTTTTCAAGGTTTGCTCTTGCGGATTTCACATTTGCTTCGGCTCCGGAGATGCCCGCTTTTGTGCTTTTTATCCCTTCAAGCGCCGCATTGTAATTTGCTTTTGCAGTTTTCAAACCCGATTCAGCGATATTAAATTCACTCTGACTGATAACTTTGTCCCGAAATAATTTCTGCTGCATGTCAAAATTCTTTTGCGCCTGATCGAGTGAGGCTTTAAGCGCTTCCAGTGCTGCAACAGAATTTGCCATTTGTGCCTGTGTATTTGCAACCTGAGACTGGCTCTGCAATACACCGCTGGCAGCCTGGTTTCGCTGTATGCTGTAAATATCTGCATAGATCCGCGCCAGCAACTGTCCTTTTTTCACGGTATCACCTTCCTGAACATTGAGTTCAGTGATCTCGCCGCTGATATCAGGGCTGATCTTCACTTCTATTTCGGGATAAACCTTCCCGCTGGCATTTACCACTTCAATGATCGTGCGCCTGGAAACTTTCTCTGCTGTGGCCCTGGTTCCCTCGTGTTTTCCAAATACACCCATTTTCGACAAGACAACCAGCAATACAAGTAATACACCGGTTGCTATTAAAATCCATTTTGTTTTCTTGTTCATAATATTCTTTTACGGCTGCCCCTAAAGTTTTAAACCGAGGCCTTTATAAAATTCCAAAACTTTCATTTTAAAAACATAATCAAAATGATTGATGCTGTAATCAAGTTTTGCCCTGAGCAGGTTATTCTGCGATGTGATCATATCATAGGTGCCGAGCAAACCTACATTATAACGTTTACCTGCAAACGAAAAAGTTTGTTCAGCGGCATCTACTGCTTTTTTTGAGGCATTGAATTTTTCCATGGCAGTTACAGCGGAAGTGTATGCCTGGTAAATATCCTGCTTCAGTTTTTGGTTGTCCATGTCCTTCTGCAGGTTCAGTGTGTTTATATTCAGTTTAGCCCTCTCGTAGTTCGAATGGAGATTATAGCCGCTGAAGATAGGAACCGTAAGGCTGATACCGACACCCTGGCTGAAGTTGTTGGAGAGCTGCGTGAAATACGGATCATTGTGCACATACCCATTTTTGACGTAAGTAATGGTAGGGGACTGAACGGCATAGCTCGTACCATTCACATTCACAAACGAACCGTTTGGCGCCAGTGCTCCTATTTCAGGTACATAGTTCGGTGTTCTTGCAGAAATAAAATTGCTGCCCAGGCTCCCATAAATGCCTAAACTGGGAAGCATACTTCCTTTCGCCGCGTCTTTGGATTTTACAGCCGCTTTAATGCGGAGTTCATTGTATTTCTGTTGGGGCTGATTGGCAACGGCAAGTGCATATACATATTCAGGCTGCAGGTCTGCAATAGGCTCAAGCGGAATCAGATCAACAGGAGGCGTTTCAATTTCAAATGCAGCGCCCGCGTCAATATTCATATAAGATTTGAGCGTGAGCAACGCAAGCGTAGTATTGCCTTTGGCAGACACATAATTCCCACTGTCAACAGCGAGCTGGGCCTCAAGTTGAGTTGCGTTCAACGGGGGAAGTGTTCCAGCATCCACCATCTTCCGGGTGTTATCCAGTTGGGCCATCGTCTGCTTTACCTGCACTTCCATTATTTTTTCCTGCTCCATCGCAAGCAGAACCTGTAGATATCCATTCGCAGCAGTAAGCGCTATGTCATTTTTTACCTTATTTACATAAGCATTTGAGGCCTCATACTCCCATTCGCTTGCGGCGATCCGGTTTCTTTTACTGAAGAAATTGAAAACATCTGCACTGCTTTGAAGCTGTATACCTGAAGAAAGATAGGTTTGAGTTACACGCTGAAATGTGATCGGATCCTGGTTGTTACCACTGTTATAACCAAGATTGGCCTGAAGGTTCGCATTCGGAATTTGCGATAACCTGTCCTGCCTGAGGTTAACTGCCGCAACCTTTGCCTGCACCTCACTCATCTTTACGGAGATGTTATTGGCCATGGCATAATCAACGATGGTACGCAGATTCCATTTTTGCTGGGCACCTGATGTAAAACCGACTAGTATGCACAGGGCTGCACCTAAAATTTTTCGCATATGCAAAAATATCATTTCCTGTTCTTTGCAATATCTGAATTATTTAAGTGGCCCTACCCAAAGCTATCCAGCGATTGCCTGATATCTTTAATTATATACTCCGGCTCCTCCAGTCCCGCATAAAGCCTGATATGATGGTGCCCGGGGATCAGCGGATTAAAATCACCTGCGGGCATGGTAGCTGCTCTTGGGATCACCAGGCTTTCATAACCTCCCCAGCTTACCGCCATGAGTATATGTTTGAGGTTGTTGCAAAATTGTTCTATTCTTTCCAGCGAGGAGTCTGCGAGGGTAAACGTAAGCATACTGCCTGCTCCCTTCATTTGCTTTCCTGCCAGTTCTTTCTGGGTAAAATCTTTATGGAAAGGATGGATGACTTTTCCAATGCGGGGATCTGCGTCAAGATAATCCATAATACACCTTACGATCCTTTCTCCATGTTGAAGCCGCAGTGGCAGCGTGCGAAGTCCCCTGAGGAGAAACCATGCATTCATCGGCTGGATACCACTTCCCACCGACATAAATTCAGTGCTGAATATTTTTTTGATCATTTCAGACGAAGCGGAGATCACGCCTGCTACCGTATCACTGTGGCCACTGATATATTTGGTTGCAGATTGTATCGAAATATCAATACCCAACGGAATTGGCTTTTGAAATAACGGTGTTGAGTAGCTGTTATCGCAAATGGTTATGATGTTTTTGGGTTTAGCGAGTTGAGCAACGGCTTCCAGATCCTGAAGTTCAAAATTCCAGCTATTGGGTGTTTCAAGATATATAAGCCTTGTTTCCGGCCTGATGGCAGAAGCAAAGTTTTCAATACGTGACCCATTAACAAAAGAACAGGTTATGCCAAACCGGGGAAGAATAATGGTAAATAATTTAAATGCCCACGAATAGGGATCAGCTACGCTGATAATGTGGTCGCCCTGGTTCACGTTTGCAAATACCGAAAGGAAAATAGCAGCGGCACCACTGTTAACGACAAGACAATCCTCCGCCTCATCCAAGGCAGCTAATTTTTTCCGGATTATTTCTGTGGTTGGATTTTTTCCACGGCTATAAACCATGTGGTCGTATTCCCTGCTAAGTGCCTGCCGGAAAATATCGACCGTTCTGAAAGCGAAATTGCTGGTTTGAATGATGGGGGGAGCAATGGCATGGAAGTATGAGTCACGATCTTCGCCCAGTTCATTGATGATCTCCGAGATGTCCATGTAGCTTTTGGTTGATTTGTACGATTATAAAATTTAATACGACGTTTTATGTTGGGTATTGCCTGCTGTTCATATAGGCGCCTGGTAGTAAAATTCAGTTGCTGAAAAAATCGTTCCGAAACAAGGTTGTTTGTACGACAATTTTGAATCTAAATTATTTCAGATTTTATAGATGGGATTAGAGAAGATTTTTTTATAATCAATAAAATAGTTCTCAAAACTTTGATTTCCCTAAATTCGGGCACTTTTGAAGTGATAGGACAGGATTGCCGAAGGCGGTTTAAAAGCTTTTCCGGCGATCATCACAACGCACTTCAAAACATTTGATAAAACCAGGCCTGAATGCTTTTTAATTCGATCAGTTTTGCGATTTTTTTACCGGTAGTTTTTTTTCTGTATTGGTTCGTTACCCAAAAGCATCTCAAACTTCAGAACGGCCTGCTCCTGGTTTCGAGCTATTTTTTCTATGCATGCTGGGACTGGCGTTTTCTCTTTCTGCTGATGTTTTCCACCCTGCTTGATTATTATACCGGGATCAAAATGTGTGAATCAGAAAATAAAAGACAAAGAAAATTCTGGTTCTGGCTAAGTGTTTCCGTGAACCTGGGTTTTTTGGGTGTATTTAAATATTACAATTTTTTCGCAGAATCATTTAAAGAGGCCATTGCGCCACTCGGAATCCATATCGATCCCTGGACCTTAAATGTTATTCTGCCCGTAGGAATTTCATTTTATACATTTCATGGACTTTCTTATGTGATCGACATCTATAAAGAGCGCATCAAAGCCGAAAGAAATTTTGTTGACTACGCCGTATTCGTAAGTTTTTTTCCATTGCTGGTTGCCGGTCCGATCGAAAGAGCAACGCATTTATTGCCACAGATAAAGAAGCAAAGACATTTTAACTACGCAGAAGCAGTAGATGGGCTAAGGCAGATTCTTTGGGGGCTTTTTAAAAAGATTGTGATCGCGGACAGCTGCGCTGAATTTGCCAACCAGATATTCAACAGCCCGGAACAATTTAATGGAAGTACCCTTGTATTGGGCGCTTTATTTTTTACGTTCCAGATCTATGGTGATTTTTCAGGTTATTCCGATATCGCTATAGGGACGGCACGTTTGTTTGGTATCGACCTCCTGAGGAATTTCGCATTCCCTTATTTCTCAAGGGATATCGCGGAGTTCTGGAGGCGCTGGCATATATCTCTTTCTTCATGGTTCAGAGATTATCTCTATATCCCGCTGGGCGGAAGTAAAGGCGGGACCTGGATGAAGGTCAGAAATACCTTCGTGATCTTTATCGTTAGTGGATTCTGGCATGGAGCAAACTGGACCTTTATTATTTGGGGAGCGCTGAACGCCATCTATTTTATGCCGCTGCTACTCGCAAAAAAGAACAGATCGAATTTGGAGATCGTAGCAAAAGGAAAAGTTTTTCCTACTGCCCGCGAGTTGGCCGGTATGATCCTGACATTTGCCTTAACGGTATTTGCCTGGATTTTTTTCAGGGCTGAAAACCTACATACAGCCCTTTATATTATCAGGAAGATTTTTTCTCGTTCCCTGCTGCAAATCCCCGTTTTCACCGGCCTGAAACAGGGTTTGATTGCGCTGGCCCTGGTTTTTATTTTTATGTTGATTGAATGGTTTGGAAGGGAAGAGCAATATGCCATACAAAGGATAGGGTTAAAATGGAAGAAGCCATTGAGGTACGCGATGTATTATCTGATCATTATCGCTATTTTCCTGTTTAGTCAGAAAGAACAACAATTTATTTATTTCCAGTTTTAAGAAGTGAAAAGATTTCTCATACAGATCCTGATTTTTTGCGCGATATTTTTCGTGGTCGATAAGCTTTTCTATTTTTTCATGTACAAATCGGCTTCGCTTGAAAAAGATAAAAGACTCGAACAGGTTATCAATGGCGAGATCAATAAAGACATCATTATCCTGGGTTCTTCCCGCGGAGCAAGAGATGTAATCGCTTGTCAGATCGAAGATTCATTGCACCGGTCAGCTTTCAACCTTTCTTATCCGGGGTCTGATGTTGAATTTCATGAATTCGTTTTACGATCGTTGCTGAAATTCAATAAGGCGCCTAAAGTGGTTATGCTCGTGGTTGATTATGATGCGGAATTTTATCCCTCTACCAGTTTGCGTTTCAGGCTGGATAGGATGTAACCCCTTGTTAAATATGATTACATCTATAAAGAGATGATCGCTAAAGGTG
>JAEWDG010000087.1 GCA_023390215.1 Bacteroidota bacterium
GAATAAGTTCGCCGAAAATGATGGAAAGAAAGGTGACGATCACTACCACGATAGAGGTGGCTATGGATCTTGAATAGGGTTCAAGAACATCAATCCTTGCGATGTAGGGCTGAAGTTCTGAACCAAATTTTTCGCCGGAGTACACACCTGTAAGGATAGAGATCAGGGTGATGCCAATTTGCGCAGTGCTTAAGAATTTCTCCGGATTTTCAGCCAGATCCAATGCCGCTTTGGCTTTCTGGTCTCCTTTGTTCGACTGTGTTTCCAGGCGCGATTTGCGGGCACTCACCAGCGCGATTTCGCTCATCACAAACAGGCCATTCAGAATTATAAGTAGAGCAAGAATAAAGACCTCGGTCATATTGCGCGGACTAATCCGTAGTTTTTGTTAAAGCTTGATGCGGACAAATATCCTAAAACAAAGCCAATTGCCCCTCCGCTCGCTACATCGAAGGGATAATGCACACCCACATATACCTGCGCGAAACAAATAAGGAAGGCCCATCCAAAAAACAACCAGCTCCATTTTCCGATAAATCTGCGCAGCGTATAGTAGAAAAATGATGCCATCGCGAAATGATTGGTGGCATGTGATGAAGTAAAACTCGAACTCTGGGGCCGGTAATTCACCAGCACATGTATGTGCCCGGCCAGCGCGGGATCGTTACAGGGCCTCAATCTGAAAATATGGTCCTTGATGATATCGCTGCTTATAAAATCTGAGAGGATTACTGTGCCTGCGGCAAAAAACACCCACCATGCAGTGTTTGACTTAAAATTGACCAGGATAAACACCAGCATAAAAAGATAAAACGGTGACCAGGTGTGCTGATTTCTTATGAAAGGCATGATTGCATCGAAGACCGGGTTGGAGATCCGATAATTAAGTATGCCGAACAAAGCTTTGTCAATTCCTGCAAGATCCATGGTTTACTGGCAGGCCCAAAAATAATTAATTCTAATTTAGCGGGATATCAACTGGTATAGATGCGTATAATTTCGAAAATTCCCAGGTTAATTCGCTGGAACCTGGGTATGGTTTTGTTTTTTCTCACAGTGATGACCCTTTACCGCTTTATTTTCTTTTTTCATTTTCAGCCTGCAGGCAGACCTTTTAGCGGTACGGCGTTTATCATGGGCCTGAGATATGACCTGAAATTTCTCGCCATCATGTCGATCGCAATCCTGTTATTATGCGCTTTACCATTTATTAATCCGATAAAGACGCGATCAGGTTTCGTAATATGGAAGATGCTTGTACCTGTATTATTCCTGGTGCTGGTTATATTCCTGATATCCGATTTCTATCATTATGATTACCTGCATCAGAAGCTGAACGCGAGTGTGCTTAATTTTCTGGGTGATGCGGCAATTTCATTTAATATGATGAAAGAGTCATATCCCGTGGGCTGGTTGTTGCTGATCATCGTATTATTACTGTTGCTATTCTCGTTCTGGCATAACCGTTACCTGGCCAGGTTGAAGGCTGAACCCAAATCTGGTCGTTCAAAACGTACAGGATTTTTTCAGCATTTGATATATGTGCTGTTGCTGGCCATTTTGAGTTTTGGCAAGATCGGTCAGTTTCCTTTAAGGTGGAGCGACGCGTTTCTTCTAAATGATGATTTCAAAGCGAATACCGCCCTGAATCCATTACAAACTTTTTTCAGTACACTGAAGATCCGTTCTAATACTTATAACTTAAATAAAGTAAAAGCTTATTATCCCCTGATGAGTGAATGGTTGGGTGTGAAGCATCCGGATTCCACCTCACTTAATTATGAACGTTTGTATCAGCCGGCAGATACCATGACGAGCAAGCCGAACATCATCCTGGTTATCTGTGAGAGTTTCAGCATGTATAAAAGTTCAATGAGCGGAAACCCTTTGGATGCAACGCCTTTCTTCAACAACCTTTGTGAAAATGGTTTGTTCTTTGACCGCTGCTTTTCTCCCGCTTTTGGTACAGCCCGCGGTGTCTGGTCTACCGTAACTGGTCTGCCCGATGTGGAAGAAGTAAGTACAGCCAGCCGGAATCCGGCAGCAGTTGACCAGCAAACCATCATAAATGCTTTCAAGGCTTATCAGCATTATTATTTTCTGGGAGGCGATCCTACCTGGGCGAATATCCAGGGCTTACTGTCGAATAATATTGCGGGTTTGAAAATGTATTCACAGGCAGATTTCTCCGCGAAGAAAATTGATGTATGGGGCATCAGCGATAAAAATTTGTTTCTAGAATCGGCAGAAATACTGGCCAGAGAAACCAAACCATTTTTTGCCATCATCCAAACCGCAGATAATCATCGCCCCTATACCATACCTTCGGAAGACCAGAAACTTTTTGAAAAAAAGACCCTGCCCGATTCCACACTTCATACCTATGGATTTGAGAACAATGCAGAATACAATGCATTTCGATATACAGATTTTTGTTTCCGGCAGTTTATAGAAAGAGCATCAAAGGAAGCGTATTTTAAAAACACGGTTTTTGTGTTTGTGGGCGATCATGGTATCCGGGGCGATGCGAAAGCGATCCTGCCCCCCGCTTATACAACCGAAGGCCTCACGCCTGAACATATTCCATTATTATATTATTCGCCGGGATGGATAAAGCCCGGTAAAATGCACCAGGTTTGTTCACAGGTGGATCTCCTGCCCACATTGGCCGGTTTAATGAAACAACCATTCCGTTATTCAGGGTTGGGAAGAAATATGCTCGATAGTACCGATCTCAGAAATCAGCATCCTTATGCTTTCATTATAGATCATGATGTTAAAACCATCGGTTTGGTATCCGACAGTTTTTATTTCTGGCGAAGCTTAAAGCGTGATGCACAAAAGATGACTTCCATTACCGGAAATAATACAGATGATGTGAAAGACCGGCCCGCAGAAAGGAACAAAATGGAAGCGCTTACAAATGGCATCTATGAAACCACCCGCTATCTCATGAGAAACAACAAGAAGAAGAATTAATTTTGCAAACCTTGAAATGAACTGTGCATGCTGATTAAATGGAGGGTTTCCAAAACGATTCAATGGCTGGTGAAATTATTTTTCATCTACCTGATCATCTTTACGGTGTTCCGGGT
>JAEWDG010000112.1 GCA_023390215.1 Bacteroidota bacterium
TCTTCATCAATTCCCAGTGCCAGATCCGCATCAGGAGTAGAACAGGTCCAGGGAAGATTTCCCCTGCTGCGTTGTGATCTAAAAACCGCGTATATCGTATGATCCTGTGAATAGGGTTCAATGAATTCTGATTCCCTGCCCGCTCGGAAAACCATGGTTTGAATTCCTTGCGGCGACAAACTCAGTTTAAGGGTCGCGGACTTGTCTGTTATACCTCTACCGGAGAAAGCCCGGATCTCAGGAAAACGTGCCTGCAGCGCGGGTTCAAAATTGGATGCTTCTACCACTTCAAATGATTCGATCACTCCATCAGCATTTGGCAGCTCAATAACAGTTGTATGTCTTCTGGCATTATCAACAACAGAAAACAATTCCTGTCGTAAAGGCTCTGTGTTCAGTTCAAATAATGCAAACACAGAAGGAAAGGAAATGCGCGCTACGCCCTTATCCGTAACAATGCCGGATTTATTCACCGTGTTTCGCGACCAGTAATTATTTTTCTGCGCATGAGCATACACAAATACAAAACAGAAAAAAGAAATAGATATAATTTTCTTCATAGCAGTTTGTTGCAGTTTTTTTAATGGACTTTAAAAGTCCGGGACTGAACAATTTATTGAAAATTATCAAGGGCAAAGCAGAGATTTTAGCTGGCCATATAAAAAGTTTAGGCTCAATCAGTTCTGAGATCTCTGATGATGTCAAGCTGCTGTATTTCAGTGCTAGCCCGTTCTGATTCAAGAGTACAACAGAGATTAGTTCCCCTGGAAAAAGCAAAACGTGGTCAGTCAGCTTTCAATGTAGCGATCGCCGATTACTTTAAAGCGCCAGAGATTGTTTCAGTTGATCTTTCTGGTCTTACTGAGCAGGCAGGTGGTACCTTATCAGTGATGGTAATTGATAATTTCAGGGTGGAGACAGTGAAAGAAAATAACGATCGAAAAGTCGAACGGCGGATTGATTGAAGAAGGCAGCGCAATTCTGCAAAATGATGGGTTAACCTGGCTGTATAACACTACAGCCGCCGGAACCAACGGAGTAGCAAATAAGATCACGGTTACAGCCATGGATCTACCAGGCAACAAAACTGTCGAGCAAAAAACAATTTAATATGGGGTGATCTTTACATTTATCCCTTGCCGTTAGCGGGAGGGATTTTTTGTTCCGTATTTAGCTAATCCTTCTGATAATCAAATCACTCAACGAAAATTCTCCCTTTACAGTCAAAGCTTTCATTAATCAAAAAAAACATAGTGCAGAATGCTTTATAAACTTATAAATTTCATAAGGCCACTTACAACAGTCAATCCTATTATAAACAGGAATAATTATCTGTATATTTTACAGGGAAAAAAACCACCGCTATTTGCCTTTACAATTTGACATCGCTTTTTCGTCATGAAAACTCACAATTTTCCACTAACAGCTTCCAGCCTCTGTTTAAACTCCATTTCACTCATCTCCTCTTCATAGAAAAAACGCTCCCCTGTTTTTTTATTGATCATTAAAGTGGCAGGAATCGAACCACTCCAGGTACTGTCAATTTTTGGGCAGAAATAATCCGCATTGGTTTCGTTTAACCAGGCAAGATTTGTATCGAATTTATGCTCCTTTGCGAAGGCTTCAATTTTTTTTGGGAACTGGTTAGGCAAATCCAGGCTGACAAGCACAAGCGAAATTTTATCTTTTCCATACGCATTGACGTTACTGATAAAAAAGGGAATCTCGGCAATACAGGGTTTGCAGAATGTGGCCCAGAAATTTACCACGACCACCTCTCCCGGCGCATTTTTAATGAACTGATCAACATCCTCAACCTTCCATTCTTTTATTTGTGCACCTGCACGGATAAAATCAAACAGCAAGACTATGGAAATTAAAAAGGATTTCATTTTTCAAAATTAGCCTTCCCTGCTGCAAAATTCCCCGAAAAAAATGCATTTTCTGTACGTTCAGCAGCTTTTGGTTAATCTGCCATTTACGGTTAATTTTGCGCATCTCAGAAAAAAATCATTATGGCATACGACGTAATTGTATTGGGTAGCGGACCCGGCGGATATCCTGCCGCGATCAGGGCCAGCCAGCTTGGAAAAAAAGTGGCGATCATTGAAAAAGAAAGTCTGGGCGGCATCTGCCTGAACTGGGGTTGTATTCCCACCAAAGCGCTGTTGAAAAGTGCCCAGGTATACGAGTACGCCAAACATGCCGATGCCTATGGTATCAGCCTGAAACACGCTTCTCCAAATTTTGAAAGCGTGATCAAACGCAGCCGTGGTGTGGCAGATAAAATGAGTAAAGGTGTTCAGTTTTTGATGAAGAAGAACAAGATCGACGTGATCATGGGCTTCGGAAAGCTGATCGCTGCAAATAAAATTGAAGTAACGGCAGCGGATAACAGCAAACAGGTTGTTGAAGCAAAAAATATCATCATTGCAACCGGGGGGCGTGCACGTCAGCTTCCCTCCATGCCGATCGACGGGAAGAAAATTATCGGTTATCGCGAAGCCATGGCCCTGCCGCAGCAACCAAAATCTATGATCATTTGCGGCAGCGGAGCAATAGGTTCCGAATTTGCATATTTCTATAACAGCCTCGGCACGAATGTTACCATCGTCGAGTTTATGCCCCGCATCGTTCCGGTGGAAGATGAAGACATAAGCAAAGAGTTGGAAAAACAATTCAAAAAACAGGGCATGACGATCATGACCAGTGCGGAAGTAACCAAGGTAGATACTTCAGGAAATACGGTAAAAGCAACAGTTAAAACCGCAGAGGGAGAAAAAGTACTGGAAGCAGATATTTTGCTGAGCGCGGTGGGTGTAGTTGCTAATATTGAAAATATCGGGCTTGAACAATTAGGAATAAAAACAGACAAAGGAAAAATTGTCGTGGACCAATTTCAACAGACGAATGTTCCGGGCGTGTATGCGATCGGCGATTGTACGCCTGGTCAGGCATTGGCTCACGTTGCATCGAAAGAAGGCATCAATGCGGCCGAGCATTTAAGCGGACATAAACCTGATGTTCTCGATTACAATAATATTCCCGGTTGTACGTATTGCAGTCCGGAAATTGCTTCTGTAGGATATACCGAAAAAGCGGCTAAGGATGCAGGTTATGAAGTCAAGGTGGGCAAGTTTCCCTTCATGGCCAGCGGCAAAGCAAGCGCGGCCGGCGCCACGGAAGGCTTTGTGAAAGTTATCTACGATGCGAAATATGGTGAATTCCTGGGTTGCCACATGATAGGTATGAACGTAACGGAAATGATCGCCGAGGCTGTAGTTGCCCGTAAATTGGAAACGACAGCTCATGAAATTCTCAACGCTGTTCATCCTCATCCAACGATGAGCGAAGCTTTGAAAGAAGCGACGGCTGTAGCGTATGGGGAA
>JAEWDG010000142.1 GCA_023390215.1 Bacteroidota bacterium
AAGCGCGCCTTACAACGGGCAAACATGTACATATTACGCATGGTTAAACGTTGTGGTGAATCGCAGGTTTTGGGCGGGGGCTTTTTATAGGAAGAGAATCCCCAAAGATAACCTTTGGTTAGCTGAAAAGCTATATTTTAAACGGTTTTTCGGAGATGGTGCGTCCAAAATAGCCAGAATTAGAAATTGTCTAAACCCGGGCCCGCTTCCCCTTCCCCTTTTCAGAATATTGAAAGAAGTATCCGGAGTAATGGACAAAAATGATGCGCAATAACTTATTAATTTTTTTCGTACCTCTGGTGCAAAATCACACGATGGAAGCGACCGGCATTTTTAAGCCATTATTCAGCCGCGAACTGGCTAAACTTGAAAAAGAGATAGGCAGTTATACTTCAGAACAAAAGATCTGGACTACTACGGCCGGTATCAGTAATTCCGCAGGAAACCTTGCCATGCACCTGGCAGGAAACCTCAACCATTTTGTGGGCAGTATTATTGGTGAAACCGGATACCAACGGAACAGGGAGGCGGAATTTACAGATAAGGACCTGTCAAAAACCAGGTTGCTGGAAATAATCGATGATACAAAAAAGGCGGTAGAAACTTCCCTGGAGAAATTAAGCGATACGGATCTTGATAAACCTTATCCGGTTCGGGTATTTGATTACGATATGAGCACCCGGTATTTTCTTATTCACCTGCTGGCACATCTCAGTTATCACCTGGGGCAGATCAATTATCATCGCAGGATGCTTGATCACGTGCATGAGCCTATTGCCTGATCAACGCTCGGAGATCGTCCTGATCTTCGATAGCAGCAGCACGGAACCCACGATGCCTGCGAGGGCCATAATAACATAGGCCGGCCATTCCAGTTTGATACCCTCTGCAAGACGGGCTGCATCCTTAAAATATAAACCCAGAGCGAATACAATTCCAGTAAGTACAAGTTTGATGTTTATCAATAACGCAAGGGCGAAACCCGCTTCCTGCTTCCGCCACAAAAGGATAACGGCTGAAAGTAGCAGCGGTAGAACAATAAGGAGATTCAATACCAGGGAGGCAGAAATTATTTCCCTTTGCGCTGTCCCCATCACAGAATCCATTGCTTTCACTAATTCTGTTGCAATCAGCGGGAGAATGGAAAATACTAACAACAGCGCTATAGTTCTATGTGGGGTGTTCCTCCGGAAACGTACAGCCACATAACTGAAATCAAGGCTGATCAATCCCCAACCAATGAGCAGGCAGCTGCCACAACGGCGATCCCCATAAGAACCGAATAAGGATTTGCATGTAACTGCAGTAAAAAAGCCGAAGAGAGATGGAGACAATAATACAGGGTGCCAAACATAATGAGCGTCCATCTTACCGATCCCTGCCGTGATTTAAGATTTGCAAAAAACAATAAGGGAACCAATATTAGCAGATTAAAAAGGTTGATGGATCTGAGCGGATGTGTTAACTCTGTAAAGCGAAAAAGCTGCGGAGCAATCAATCCCAAAAGACTGGCAATAGTCAGCGCTATCATGGCTATCCAGGATGCATGAATCGGCGACTGCGATTGCAAAGGCCACTGAAAACCGGTTTGTACCAGTTCGGCTTTTTTATTACTTGTTATTGGCTGATGTTTTTCCGGCTGAGATAAATAGGACATGCGGTTTTAATTTAAAAATCGAATGTCTTCGAGAGGGTAAAAACTACGCGAAGCTAAGGTATATGTCTGTTCCGGTATTTATTTTTATGAAGGGTTCTGTAAAACAATTTTCCGGATACCTTTAATGAAGCTGTTGAATGATCAATACGCTAAATGACGAATATCAAACGCCGGCTTTGTTTAATCGAGTAATTTGACAGCATTAAATTAATGGGTTATGAAAACCATCCTCGCGGCGACGGATTTTTCTAAAGCTGCTGAAAATGCATGCAATTATGCTGCGGCTATGTCAGTTGCATTGGAATGTGAGCTGTTACTCTTTCATTGTTATGTTCCGCCCACTTCGATCTCAGAGATTCCCTTAACGATGGATATCGATGAAGCCAGCGCGGGGCTTGAAAGAAATCTAAACGCTGAGGCTGAGCGGTTGAGGAAAACATATCCTGCGTTGAAATCCATCAGAACCAATATGCGGATGGGTTTCGTTATCCAGGAATTGAAAAATGTGATCAAAGAGTTTGAGCCCGAACTGGTGGTGATGGGCCGGCATGGAATAAGCAACTTAGAAAAATTTCTATTTGGATCACAGGCCGTACATGCCATGCGGGATATTGACACACCCCTGCTGATCATTCCTCCCCATGACAAATATGAGAAAATCGAGTCGCTTGCAGCGGCCGTTGATTTCAGTGATCTAAGGAAAACATTCCCTGCGGATAAATTGAAAAAGTTCTTAAGATTAACCGGATTAAATAAGGTTCAAGTGGTCAATTCCGGGCCGGCAGATAAGTTCGATCCGGACATTGTATTTGGTACGCAGTTGATCGGACAACTGATGGAGCCTTTTCAAACCGATATTTATTTTATCAGTGCCGGCAAAAAAGACATGGAACAAAGTATTCTCGAATTCATTCAGAAAAATTCAATTTCCATGCTGATGGTTGTTCCCCGGCACTTATCATTTTTTGAAAGGATTACACATCGCAGCGAGTCGAAACACCTGGCCTGGCATACCGCCGTTCCGTTGCTGTCTATGCATAAGTAAAAGCGAGCTTTGCTGCTTCTTCAAACATATTGATGGATCGTAAGAATAACAGCTGTTGTTTTTACGCTTGCAACATTGGGATTACCACTTCCGAATCTCAGGTATACGGATTGCCTTCTTATACTGCCATTACCCGGCTAGTGTCCGGCTAGTGTCCGACTAGTGTCCGATCAAACCAGATTTAAAATGGTCTTCAGAAGTTCATTGCTGGAATACGATAAACTCTTTTGATATTTTCTTAACAAAACGAAGACCCTGGTTCATTTATCAGATGAAGACTGAGTTAAACCCGTGATTACTCCATTTAGCTGTGAAAAATTATTAGTCCCCTTCATACTCTTCAAAATCTTCCTGGGCGGCGAAAGCCTGCTGCACGGTCAGATAATCTTCCGACCATTCCGGTGATTCGCTGTAGGTATAACAGGCTGTATTGTATATAAAGCTGAGGTTTAGTCCTGCAATTTCCCCATGATGTTCACGCAGGGTCTTTAGCGCCTGTTCGTATTCAATGCGGTCATCACTTTCAAGATTTGTTTTATATTCCATGATTGTAGGATCATCGGGTTCAAGGTCGTTATATATTATGTTTACGATCAACAGTTTAGCACCGGTTCGCTCCAATACTAAAAGGAATTTCATCCAGTCATCTTCAGATTGCCTGAGCCAGGAAACCTCGGTTCCTGCATTGTAATCCACACTGCCATAAAATATCGCGATTCCATTATCGTTGCACCAGGTCTTTATCGATCCCAATAGCTTTTTTAGATTATCCATGATTTCTGTTTCTACGTATTGCCATGCAAAAGGCTTGCAAGTTCGGTTAGGAGAAAAAGGTATGACAGTTTATCAGGGCTTTTTTCCCGATCCTGTGGGTTATAAATAACGTTTGTGGTTAATATGTCAAAACTTGGGGAATTTCTGCCAACAATTGAAAATGGGGTTCTGGGTGTTGTACTAATTCCAGGAGCGGCGTCTGAATTATTTTCCCGCTCTCCCCCTCAGGTTCTCCGCCCTGACAAACGATATAAATAATATCATAATACAACAAGTATCTGGGAATGGGACGCCAGGAATGTTTCCGTTTAGAAATGCCTTACTTATTCCTTTACTTAACAGGGTATCTAAG
>JAEWDG010000221.1 GCA_023390215.1 Bacteroidota bacterium
AATTTCATCACGCTCATTTACCGTAATGGTTTTTGGAAGATCGAAACCGGTTAATTGCAAAGGTTGCTCAACATCTGAATAGATATAATCCCAGTCGTCCATATACCTCACAGGGGAATCGGTAGAATACGTATCGATAAATGAATTTCCCTTCCAGGAATAATCGTCTCTAATGGGTTGCTTTAATTTGATAAAACGAAGATTGTTTTCGATGAATTCGTAGCCGGTTCCATAATTCACCGCCATAAAACTGTTTTCAGGCAGCCAGTTCTGGCTGCTGTTGGCGCGGATAAACCGGGTGATACGGAAAGCTTTGCGGTTGAGGTTATCGGTCAGCGAATCAGAGACTTCATATTTTACCTCATAACTGTGTACTTCGGCAGACGTTCCAAAATCTACGTAAATAAGTGAATCAAGTTTGTAGGAGATATATTTTCCAACTTCCAGCGGCGCATAATCACTGATCGCGGGAGTAAGTAATTCCTGGCTGGATTTTTTACAGGAAGTAAATCCGAAAATGAAAAACAGGCAAACAAAAACTAAAATATAATTTCTCATGATCATGGTGGTACCGGTAAGACTGCAATTTAACGGTTTGTGTTGCTTCAGAACATATTCCTTTGGATCACTCCGCCGCCGATCACATCATTTCCTTCGTAGAAAACCGCACTCTGTCCCGGAGCAATTCCTTTAACCGTATCATGAAAACGAACATCAACGCCGTTTTGGTATGCGGTGATGCTGGCGAGGGCTCCAGGATCTTTATACCTGATCTTCACAAGGGCCTCCATCGGTGTATCGATTCCTGCATATTTCTGCCAGTTGATTTTTGCAACTTTCATGACCTGTTCCCTGAGATCTTCTTCATCACCCAGAACAACCGTATTGGTTTCCGGGATAATGCGTGTAACGAAGGCGGGTTTTCCGAGGGCAATATCCAGACCTTTCCTTTGTCCCACCGTGTAGAAAGGATATCCTTTATGGGTTCCGAGAATGTTTCCTTTGTTGTCGACAAAATTTCCGCCGGCAACTTTTTCTTCGAGCCCCGGAACCCGGCGTTTCAAAAAGCCACGGTAATCATTATCCGGAACAAAACAGATTTCATAGCTCTCAGATTTTTTAGCCAGTTCAGGGTAACCAAAATCCAGGGCCATTTGCCGGATCTGGGTTTTATGGTAAGTACCCAGGGGAAGCAGCGTGCGTGAAAGCAGGTCCTGTTGCAGTCCCCATAATGCATAACTCTGGTCTTTATTTTCGTCCAGACCTTTTCTTATAAAATGGCGTCCTTCTTCAGTTTTACCGATCTGAGCATAATGCCCCGTGGCAATGAACCCGCAATCCATCGCATCCGCTCTTTTCAGCAAGGCTCTCCATTTAATATGTGTGTTGCACATTACGCAGGGGTTTGGCGTTCGGCCTGCGAGGTATTCTTCAACAAAATCTTCAATTACAAAATCCCCGAATTCTTCCCGGATATCTAAAATAAAATGAGGAAAGCCATGCTGTACAGCTGCGAGACGGGCATCATTGAAGCTATCCACATTGCAACAACCCGTTTCTTTTTTGGGAGCAGTACCGCCACTGCTGGCATAATCCCAGGTTTTCATGGTGATCCCCACCACTTCGTAGCCCTCATGGTGCAGCATCAATGCGGCTACCGTGCTGTCGATACCCCCACTCATAGCCATCAAAACCTTTCCCTTTTTGCTCATTATGCAAAGATAACAATCAGGCGGCAGCAGGGTTCAATGCAGGAAAGGGCCAGAAGTAAAAATGATGGGAAATTTTTAGTTCACATTGCTGAATAACTAATACCCGGCGCACTCACATTTGAATTAATTTGCGGCCATGCAACAATACCTTCAACTGCTCGATCACGTGATGAAAACGGGTTCGGACAAATCAGACCGCACGGGCACGGGCACCCGGAGTGTATTTGGATACCAGATGCGTTTCGATCTTTCGGAGGGATTTCCCCTGGTAACCACCAAGAAAACGCATTTAAAAAGCATTATATATGAACTGCTTTGGTTTTTAAAAGGGGATACCAATATTGCATATCTCAAGGAAAATAAAGTGTCGATCTGGGATGAGTGGGCCGATGCCAATGGAGATCTTGGTCCCGTTTATGGCAAGCAGTGGAGGAGCTGGGAAGGTGCAAACGGGGTGGAGGTAGATCAGATATCTGAATTGATCGAACAATTGAAAACCAATCCCGATTCAAGAAGATTGCTGGTTAGCGCCTGGAATGTGGCCGATCTTCCGAAGATGAAATTAATGCCCTGTCACTGCCTGTTCCAGTTTTATACTTCTCCGCCAGATGAAAAAGGAAGGAGAAAACTGAGTTGCCAGTTATATCAGCGGAGCGCGGACATTTTCCTGGGTGTTCCTTTTAATATCGCTTCGTATGCGCTGCTCACCATGATGATCGCGCGGGTTTGTGATATGGATTACGGTGATTTTATTCATTCCTTCGGTGACGCGCATATTTATAAGAATCATTTCGAACAGGCGAAATTGCAACTGGGCAGAACGCCTTTTGAACTTCCAAAAATGGAGATCAATCCTGAAGTAAAAAATATCTTCGATTTCAAATTTGAAGATTTTGAATTGAAAGATTATCAATCACACCCAGCTATTAAAGCACCCGTAGCCGTTTAGTTATGATCTCACTCATTGTTGCAGCTTCAGAAGATAATGCGATCGGCAGGAAAGGTGATCTGATGTGGGCGCTTCCCAACGATATGAAATTCTTTAAAAACACTACCTGGGGAATGGTGGTGTTGATGGGTAGAAAAACATTTGAATCTTTAGGTAAGCCATTAAAGGGAAGAATAAATATCATCATCACCCGGAACGAAGACTGGAAAGTGGAAGATGCAATTGTTGTATCTGATCTGCGTGCAGCGATCAAAGAAGCAGAAGCCACAAATTGCAAAGAGATTTTTGTGATCGGCGGTGGTGAGATTTATAAACAATCGATGCCCGTTGCGGATCGCATTTATATGACCAGGGTGCATGCTTCATTTGATGGCGCGGATACTTTTTTTCCAGTGATTAAACCGGATGAATGGGCATTGACATCGAATTATGATTTCCCCGCGGATGAAAAACATGCATACCCTTACTCCTTCCAGGTTTGGGACAAGAAGCAAAAAGGATAACCTTGTATTCTCCCTTACATACTTCGATCAAATACCTGCAATACTTGCTGCGTGCTAAAAATGGCAAAGGTCATGGTGTACATTCTCCATTTGTTTATGATTTTATCCAGTCTGTATTGCGAAATAAAGCAACCGAAGAAGAACTGGTTTTGTTCAAAAGGCTTGAATCCCGCCGAGATGCTTTGTTGAAAGACCGGGGTTTTATTGAAATGATCGATCTGGGTGCCGGTTCCGGAAAATTAAAACATCAAACGCGTAAGGTCTCAGATATTGCTTCGAGTTCGCTAAAGCCAAAAAAATATGCCCGCTTATTATATAATATTTCAAAACGCTATGGTTGCAATCAGATCATTGAATTAGGAACTTCACTGGGTATCACAACTACGTATTTGGCCAGCGCCGATCCCACATCTCAAGTGTACAGTTTCGAAGGCATACCTGGTATTGCAAGGTTGGCAGAAGAAAGTTTCAGGATTGCAGGATTAAAAAATATCGAGCTGATCGAAGGCAATTTCGATCATACCCTGCCCGGCTTTTTGTCGAAGCATCCGGAAAATTTTGACCTGATATTCATCGACGGGAACCACAGGGAAGAACCAACGCGCAGATATTTCGAATGGCTGTTGCCCGGGGCCGGAGATCACACAATCTTTGTGTTTGATGATATTCACTGGAGCCGCGAAATGGAAGCTGCATGGACGGCCATCAAAAATCATCCTTCGGTTTTGGCGAGTATAGATCTGTTTTTTGCAGGCGTGGTGCTGATCTCGAAAGATTTTAAAGAACCTGTTCATTTAGAAGTGAGATACTGATTTTCGCTATCTTAGGGGTGATTATTTATTATGACGATTGCTGTACTCAGGGAACCGTCTGTTGAAAGCAGGGTCTCGCTACTTCCGGAACATATTTTACAACTTAAAAAAATGAACGTGCAGGTTTGCGTTGAAAAAGGCGCGGGCAGCGGTTCATTTGTTTCAGACGAATCATATGCTAAAGCAGGCGCGGAAATTTCTGACCGAGCAGATTTGATCCGTAATTCAGATATAATCCTTTCAATCAGTCAGCCACAGGAAACAATTCCTTCAGGAAAAATATTGTTAGGACTTTTTCAGCCTCTGTATCATCCACAGGTTATCAGATCATGGGCTGAAGATGGAGTTACCGTTTTCAGTATCGACATGTTGCCGCGAACAACACGGGCACAGAGTATGGATGTGTTGAGCAGCCAGGCAAATATCGCCGGATATAAAGCGGTTCTGATCGCGGCCACACATTATCCCAAATATTTTCCCATGTTCATGACCGCTGCGGGAACCGTACCTCCGGCCAGGATGCTGATACTGGGCGCCGGAGTGGCAGGTTTGCAGGCGATTGCGACGGCAAAAAGGTTGGGGGCGGTTGTTGAGGTTTTTGATACTAGACCGGCTGTGAAAGAAGAAGTACAGAGCCTGGGTGCAAAATTTGTTGAAGTAGAAGGTGCAGCCGATGCATCAACGGCAGGCGGATATGCGGTGGAACAAACTGAGGCGTATAAGCAGAAGCAACAGGAACGCATAGCCGAAGTTGCAGCAAAAGCCGATGTGATCATCACCACCGCACAAATTCCAGGGAAAAAAGCTCCGGTATTGATTACCACAGCAATGCTTGATTCGATGAAGCCGGGTTCAGTGATCGTGGACATAGCCTCAGCAACTGGCGGGAATACCGAAAAAACCAAAGACAATGATACCGTTCAGTACAATGGTGTCACCATCATTGGCAATTCGGCTTTGCCGTCAACCATGCCTGCAGATGCCAGTAAATTGTACGGAAAAAACATTCTTAATTTTTTGCAGCTCATCATAACCAAAGAGGGAAGTCTCCATTTGAATTTTGATGATGACCTCGTAAAAGGCACCTGTATTGCACATGCGGGCAGCATTACGAATGACAGAATTTCTTTACTACACTAATTGTTCAGTATGGAATCAGTGCTCAGTTGGATATCAGGTAATCAGGAAGCGATCTATATTGTTATCCTCATGATCTTCGTTGGGATTGAGGTGATCGGACGCGTACCCAGTGTTTTGCACACGCCATTAATGAGTGGTGCCAATGCGATACATGGTGTGGTGATCATCGGCGCCATCATCGTGATGGGAAATGCGGAACCGGATAATTATACTGCTCTGATCCTGGGTTTCCTTGCAGTGATCCTTGGCACACTCAACGTTGTGGGTGGTTTTGTAGTTACCGACCGGATGCTGGAAATGTTTAAAGCGAAAAAGAAATAATACTGCTCCATGGGTGAATATATTCTTACGATCTGTTACCTGCTGGCTTCCGTTACATTTATTGTGGGGCTTAAAATGCTTTCTCATCCCGCATCCGCAAGAAAAGGGAACCTGGTTGCCGCTGCGGGAATGAGCATTGCAATCCTGGGAACTATATTTCTTCCGCACAAAGGCATGTATCTGCACAACTATGGATGGATATTCGGAGGTCTCTTGATCGGTGCGGTGATCGGAACCATATCGGCAAGGAAAGTGAAGATGACCGCTATGCCTGAAATGGTAAGTTTATTCAATGGAATGGGGGGCGCCTGCGCTGCATTAATATCTATTGTTGAATTTGGTCATGTGCATGAAGCCGCGAACAGGCAGCAAACCGCGCTCATAATCGTACTGGGGTTGATCATCGGTTCTGTATCTTTTGCCGGAAGCATGATTGCATGGGGAAAATTGAACGGAAAGATCAAAGACTTCAGTTTTGCCGGACAAAATATTCTGAATCTTCTTTTACTTGCTGTTGCGCTCGGTTTAGGTGCGTGGCTGGTTTTTGATCCTAACCAATCATATTTAATATATGTGATACTCGCGCTCGCTTTATTATATGGAGTATTGTTTGTGATGCCGATCGGGGGCGCTGATATGCCGGTTGTAATATCACTGCTTAATTCATTTACAGGCGTGGCAGCAGCATGTGGTGGTTTTCTGTACGATAATAAAGTGATGCTCACCGGTGGTATTCTTGTAGGTGCGGCGGGTACACTGCTTACCATACTCATGTGTAAAGCAATGAACCGTTCATTGAAAAATGTACTTATCGGTTCCTTCGGTGGAAAATCCGGCGCTGCTGGCGGGACGGGTGCAGAAGCAGGAGGAGCATATAAAGAGATATCTCTCAGCGATGCAGCCATGGTAATGAGTTATGCGAACAAGGTGATGATCGTTCCGGGGTACGGACTCGCGGTCGCACAGGCGCAGCATGTTTGTCATGAACTTGAAAAAATTCTCAGCGACAAGGGTGTTGAAGTGAAATATGCTATTCATCCCGTTGCGGGGCGAATGCCCGGGCACATGAATGTTCTACTGGCTGAAGCAGATGTGAGTTATGATAAACTTCTTGAAATGGAAGTGGCTAACGAAGAATTTAAAACAACAGATGTAGTGTTGATCCTTGGTGCAAACGACGTTGTAAATCCTGCCGCTAAAACTGATCCTGCTTCTCCTATTTATGGTATGCCTATCCTGGAAGTTGAACTCGCGAAAACAGTGATCGTAAATAAACGCAGTATGAAGCCCGGTTATGCGGGCATTGAAAATGCACTTTTCTTTCAGCCAAAAACGTCTATGCTGTTTGGTGATGCGAAAAAAGTATTACAGGATCTTGTTGCTGAGATCAAAGCCTCCTGATCATTTCAGAAAATCTTTAATCAATTTAAAGTAAGATTCTTTTTCTTCAACCTGGGGATTGTGTCCGCTATGTTCGAACATCACGAATTTCGCCTGCGGGCAATAAGCTTTATATTTTACCTGCATCCAGGGAACTGCAACGCGGTCATATCTTCCCGCGATGACGAGTATGGGCATTTTAAGTGAAGACAGTTGTTTGCGGTAATCGAAATTCCCGATCTCATTTCCTACGATAAAATCGCCATCTTTTCCAACCATCTGATAATATAGACGCGTATTGAAGCGGTTAGGATAAGGCCTTGATGTTCCGCCCCCTGCCCTGAAATAATCGGGGTTATATGCATACAAAAATCCATAAGGCACACGTCCATAGATCTCCTGATGCAATTCATCCTGCGAAATATAGCCCTGCTCTCTGATGGTCATTAAGGTATCCCATACTTCCGGATAATTTGTTCTTATTTCATGGTTTGAGTTATCATCATTCGCCTGCCACATCACATAACTGTGAAATCCATTCGCAATGATAAGATGCGATACGCGATCAGGATGTTGGATAGCATAGCCCTGGGCTACCACCGAACCATAGGAATGGCCAAGCAATGAAATTTTATCATAATGCATAGCGACCCGTAAACCCTCAAGGTCATCAATATCCCTTTGAATCGTATAATCCTTCACATCTTTTGCCGTATCTGATTTACCTCTTCCGAAGGCATCGAAATAAACCATCTGGATATTGCTGTTTACGGAAAGTGAATCCATTCCCCGGTAAGATAAATGAGAACCGCCCGGGCCGCCGGGAATTACGAACAGTGGATTTCCCCTGCCTACTGTTACCGTATAGATCTTAGCACCATTCACTTCATAATATTTTCCATCTGTCCAGCTATCAGGAAATTTTTGTGCAACTGCCTGTGTGCATAAGCATACTGAAATGAAAAAAATGTACAGATGTTTCATGCGTTGTATTTTTGAGGAGATCAAAAATAAGTCTTGCCACATCAATTTCCCAGCGGTTTTATCGAATCCCTCCGCGGATTAAAAGGTTTTAGCGAAGTTTCATTTATTCATGCACATGAAATGGATGACGCGCCTGTTTCCATTCGTTTTAATCCTAATAAAAATTGGAAAAGCAGAAATGCGTATTTTCCGCTGCAGGCAGTTGCCTGGTGTGAAAATGCTTTTTATCTGCCTGAACGCCCATCGTTTACCTCAGACCCTTTGTTTCATGCCGGCGCTTATTATGTGCAGGAGGCGAGCAGTATGTTTTTACATCATGTATTGAAGCAAATTAATGCAGATAACCCCGGGAAATTTTTGGTCGATCTTTGCGCAGCACCCGGCGGAAAATCAACTTTAATACAAGGATTGATCGATGAATCCAGTTTGCTGGTAAGTAATGAGATCATTAAAACGAGGGTCGGAATATTACAGGAAAATCTCACCAAGTGGGGAGCGATGAACTGCATCGTCACTCAAAATGATCCCAAAGATTTCGGAAGACTCGAAGGCTGGTTCGATTACCTGATCGTTGATGCGCCCTGCAGCGGGAGTGGATTATTCAGAAAAGATCCCGGTGCAATGCGTCACTGGAGCGAGTCGCAGGTAGAACATTGCAGTTTACGGCAGAAAAGAATCCTGGAAGACAGCATTGACTGTTTAAAAGAAAATGGATATCTGATCTTTTCAACCTGTTCTTATTCTTTTATTGAAGATGAAGCGGTGATGAACTGGCTTGTTGAACAGGGATTTGAATCGCAAAGAATCGATATCGATCCCGGTTGGGGAATTGTTGAAACTGCTGAAAATAATACCTGGGGATACCGGTTCTATCCGGATCGATTAAAGGGAGAAGGTTTTTTTATTGCTGTATTCAGAAATACAAGACAGCCTGTTCATACTTTGCTTCATAATAAATCCGCGGAGTGGATTTCAAAAAAACAACAGGCACGGTTAGATGCATTTATCTCCAACATTCATGCATATGAAGTTTTTTCCCATAATGAAACAATGTTCGCTTTGCATCCGCATCATAAAAATATTTTGGAATCGCTGATGGGAAGCTTATATATTAAACAGGCGGGAACGGAACTGGGTGAATTTTCACGTAAAGATTTCATACCGGCGCACGCGCTTGCGATGAGCCAGCTGTTAGCACCCATAACAGAAGTGATTGAACTGAACCTGGAAGAATCCCTGCAATATCTGAGAAGGGCCGATCTTGCCGTAGAGGGAAAACAGGGCTGGTCGCTGATGACATTCGAAGGTCTTGCATTGGGGTGGGCTAAGATCCTGCCTAATCGACTGAATAACTATTATCCAAAGGAGTGGCGCATTCTTAACAAGTAGGCGCCGGAGAACCGGTATATTTTCCACATCTTTGCACCGACAATTCTTTGCTATGAAAAATTTGTTGATTGTCTTTTTTATCTGTCCTCTTTTCGCGCTGGCGCAGAAAACGCATACAGTGCAACCCAAAGAAACACTGTATTCTCTGGCCAGGAAATACAATGTGCATCCGCGCGAGCTCGCAGCTTATAATAATATACCTGTAACGACAAGTCTTTCGGTTGGCCAGGTGATCAGGATCCCCGCGAAAACAACTATGGATCCGCTGCCTCCTGCAAATGAGGCGCCTAAAACTACCGCTGATCCTGTGGTGAAGGAAGAAAAGAAAGCACAGCCGGTTGCGACATCAAAAAAAGCAGATAAAGGCAAATACCCGGTTTATCATAAAGTGGAGAAAAAAGAAACGCTGTATCATATCAGCAAGTTATATCCGGATATAACCATCGCGGAT
>JAEWDG010000228.1 GCA_023390215.1 Bacteroidota bacterium
CGCCGTTTCTTTAAAGGATGGTTGATTTGAATATGCCTTTTCTCTTTCGGCATTGGAGAACTTGTAAGGATCATCAAACAATCCCAACTCAAATTTTTTCGTGAGAACCCTTGCTACCGCCTCATCAACCAATTTTATATCTAATTTTTTTTCCTGCACCAGTTGAGCGAGGTAATTTTTATAACAGCGGCTTTCCATATCCATGTCGCATCCGGCAGTGATGGCAGCAAGCGCGGCTTCCTTATCGCCTGCGGCATATCCATGCCGGGCAATTCCTCCAACTGAACCCCAATCACTAACAACAATCCCGTTAAACTTCCATTTACCTTTAAGAATATCACGAACGAGATATGAGTTCGCTGTAGCTGGAACGCCGTTAAGATCATTGAAGGAATTCATAACCGAACTTACGCCAGCATCAACTGCGGCTTTGAAAGGCGGCAGATAAAAATTCCAGAGTGTGTTATCACTCATGTCAACTGAATTATAATCTCTGCCACCAATCGCTGCCCCATAAGCAGCGAAATGTTTCACACAGGCCATCACAGCATTATTATTACCAATTCCTTTTCCCTGAAAGCCGCGTACACGTGCCGCTGAGATTTTGGTGCCCAGAAACGGATCTTCACCGGAACCCTCCATAACCCTGCCCCAGCGGGCATCACGGGCGATATCCACCATAGGAGAAAACGTCCAGTGAATCCCATAAGCTGAAGCTTCATTGGCTGCCACCCGTTCGGCATTTTCAATTAAAGGAATATTCCAACTGCAGGATTGCGCAAGCGGAATGGGAAATGTTGTACGAAATCCATGAATCACATCCTGACCGAAAAGCAACGGAATTTTCAAACGCGATTGCATGGCCATTTGTTGAAGCTCGCGGGTATGTTCTACGCCCATTACATTCAGCATCGAACCAACCTGTCCCTTTTTTATTTGATTCTGCTTGTCGCCATCTGCCGTAATCGGTCCGGTATGCGCCCAATCTCCACTGTACTGATTTAACTGTCCGATCTTTTCCTCAAGCGTCATCAACTTAATAACAGAATCAACTTTCTGCTTTATTGTTTTCGTCTGTGCGTTTACGTTCGCAGATATCAAAAAAGAACAGAAGAGGAAATATTTAAAACCGGCTACTGACATGACCTTATGGATTATGGTAATTCAATTTTTCAAATAATAGCCCTGTCAACAGGAAGGTTCAACGCTTTTTGGGGAAGTATTAAAGTAAAATATCTATCTTATTTCTATAATCATTGCATCCCTTCGGAATTTGATGTGTATAAAAATCAATGCCCGGAATGTGAACAAGAATCGTTGAACTCCCTGAACGCTCGAATCCTGACAACAAGGACTAATTATTTTCTCCAGTTAAGTGTTTGAGCCTTCACCTCCCGCGAGTTTCCCCCGATCATAATCTGGAACTCTCCGGGTTCCCAATCAAACTTCATCGTGTTGGTTCCATTTACCTGGGTATAAAATTTAAGTAGTTCTGTTGTGATGGTAAATGTTACCAGTTTTGATTCTCCGGGGTTCAATTCGATCTTCTGAAATCCTTTTAATTCCTTTACCGGCCGGGTTATCGATCCAACCATATCACGAATGTATAACTGTACAACTTCCTTACCTTTTACAGAACCAGTATTGGTAACAGTTACCGAAGCAGTGACCGTCTGATTTCCTTTAGGTTGGTTATTGCTGAATTTTATATCGCTGTAGGAGAAAGTAGTGTAACTCAATCCATAACCAAAGGGATATAGGGGATCATTCGATACATCCAGGGAGTTAGCTCGGAATTTTTCAAACCATTTTCCTTCACCTAAAGGGCGGCCCGTATTTTTATGGGCATAATAAAGTGGTAACTGACCCACATTCTGAGGGAAGCTGGTTGTTAGTTTTCCGGAAGGGTTCACCTTCCCGAACAATACGTCGGCGATCGCATTACCTGTTTCTGATCCGCCAAACCATACATTCAGTATGGCAGGAATATTTTCATTTTCCCACTTCAGGGTAAGGGGACGGCCCGTGAAAAGAACCAACACCACGGGCTTCCCTGTTTTTAATAGTGCTTTCAGCAGATTTTTTTGCGCATCAGGAATATCCAGATCTGTTCTGCTTGATGATTCTCCGGACATTTCTGAAGCTTCGCCAACAGCTGCAACAATAACATCAGCCTGCGCTGCCGCCGCCAGGGCGCCTGCAAGCAATAAAGAATCATTCCCATGTTCCATATCGCGACCGAACATGGTCGCCCGTTTTTCATACACTGTATCATACATCAGGTTTGAACCTTTTGCGTAGATAAGCTTTGTTGATGGGCCAAGGGCTTTTTCCAATCCTTCTTTTACGGTTACAGCAAGATTAAAATCGGTTGCAACCGCCCAGGTTCCGGGCATGTTTGCCCTTGAATCGGCCAATGGGCCGACCAGTGCTATGGTTCCGCCGTTCTTTAACGGAAGCAGATTCCCTTCATTCTTTAACAACACAAAAGATTCAGACGCGGCTGTGCGTGCAGCCCGCACATGTTCGGGCGTATATATGTCGGTCTTTGCACGCTTTTCATCACAATATTTATAGGGATCATCGAATAGTCCGAGTTTGTATTTTGCTTCCAGAATGAGCCGGCAGGCATTATCGATCTCTGCCAGGGTCACTTTCCCTTCGGCCAGAGATTTTTTTAATGTGGTTAAAAATCCTTCGCCCACCATATCCATTTGCACACCCGCTTTAAGCGCAAGCGCAGATACGGTTTGCAAATCTCCCATTCCATGTTCAATCATTTCATTTATACCCGTATAGTCTGTAACCACAAATCCATTAAATCCCCATTGTTTACGCAGAACATCTGTTAGCAAAAATCGATTACCCGTTGCCGGTATACCATCCACGTCGTTGAAAGAAGCCATTACACTTCCCACGCCAGCGTCAACTGCAGCTTTATAAGGGGGGAGATATTCGTTGTACATTCTCACCCGGCTCATATCAGTTGTGTTATAATCCCTTCCCCCTTCAGCGGCACCATACATCGCATAATGTTTGACGCAGGCCATAATGGTATTGTTCTTTGAGAGGTCAGTCCCCTGATATCCCCTCACCATTGCTTTTGCGATCTCTGAACCGAGGTAAGGATCTTCCCCGCTTCCTTCTGCGATTCGTCCCCAGCGTGCATCCCGTGCGACATCCACCATTGGAGAGAAGGTCCAGCAGATGCCATCTGCGCTGGCTTCCACAGCAGCTATGCGTGCCGATTGTTCTATGAGTGGAAGATCCCAGGTGCAGGAAAGCGCAAGCGGAATCGGAAATTCCGTCTGATAACCATGTATCACATCCATTCCGAAGATCATTGGAATTTTTAACCTCGTTTCCTCCACAGCAACTTTTTGCACATCACGGATCTTTGCCACAGATTTGATATTGAATAGCCCGCCCACGTGGCCATCCCTTATCTTTTTACCAAGATCAGAGTTTGAAGCCTGCCCTGTCACGATATCACCCGAACCTGGTAAATTCAACTGACCGATCTTTTCATCGAGTGTCATCTTATTCATCAGGGTGGAAACATATTGATGCATCTTTGCATCCTTTGATGCCGGTTTTTGCTGCGCGAAACCCTGGATACTGACCAGCAATAACAGTGAAATAAAAACTTTCTTCATGTGGGCATTTTTAATCTTTCAGTAAATATGGTTTGATGGCCTTTCGCCAGATGGCATATCCTTTCTCTGTCATATGAAGCTTGTCTTCCCGAAAAAGTTCTTCTCTGATCTTCCCTTTTTTAATCATCCTGTTAAATACATCCACATAACCGGTGTTCGATTGTCCGGCGAGAAACGCTTTAATCAGTGCATTCGCGTTTTGCATTTCATCCAGGAGCCTGGTTCGGCTGGGGCTTGGTTTGATGGAAACAAACACAACAGACGTATTGGGTAATTTTTCCCTGATCATGTTGAACAGGGTTTGAAATCTTTTGAAAACGATCATCGAATTGATGCTATCGCCAGATGCCAGGTCGTTCTCTCCGCAATAAATTATGATCTGTTTTGGATGGTAGGGAAATATAATATCGTTGGCGTAATAAATCACGTCTGCAAGTGTTGACCCGCCGAAACCCCGATTAATGATTGGATATTTCGGGAAAGCCTGCTGAACATCCGTCCACATCCGAAAAGAAGAACTGCCAATAAACAAGATACTGTTGGCTGATACAGGATGTAAACTGTCCTGCTTTTTAAATGCTGCTATTTCATCTGCAAATGGAGCCTGCGCGTATGCCGGAGCAAAACCCAGGATAAAAAGAAATAAGAATATGCTTTTCATATTTAATCTACTTTCATCACCTCTGTTCTTTCAGAGACACCGTTTTCGTTAATTGCTTCTATGGAAAAATAATACGTTTTTTTGCTGTCGAGTGTCTTCAGCCAGTATTCATTTATATCGTGCACCATGATACAGGTGTATAACTTATCCGGAGATGTTCCATAATAAAGATTCCAGGCCCAGGCTTTTTCATCAGGACTCCATTTCACCCATGCGCTTCGTTTATCCTTTTCCGTACGAAGTACAATCAGTTGCTTAACCTTGCCGGGTTTTTTGCCCGGACCTTTTCCAAAGACCCGCAGGCCGCTGATGGCAAATTTCCCTGTGGGCATGTGAATGTTTTCCAGTTTGATAAATCTCGCCTGAACAGGTTTGGACAACTCGATGTAATCGTGTGGAACGTCGGTTTTATTTTCACTTTTATCTGCCAACATATTCCACTTCCTGCCATCAACTGAATAATACAATTTATACTGTGTATATGTAGTTGTTTGCTTACCGAGGAATTCGGCATCCTGATCTGCATAATTTATTTGAACTGCATTTACTGTGGAAATCGCTCCAAGATCCGATTGTATCCATTCATCCTTATTCGCGGAGGCAGCGCTCCAGTATGTTTTAATACTTTCATCAACAGCATTGTTTGCATTAAATGCATTCAGTGTGGAGGAAACTGTAACCGGCTTTTTATAGTTCAGCAACATCCAGCCCGTAAATCCATTGTCTCCACCGGGCGCGATTTCTTTGGCAGTGTTTGGGCCTGGGATATGATGCGGGTAATCGCCAAATGAAGTATTGCAATACATCACACCGTCTTTATCGAATCCTGCAGGCCAGATACCCAGTCGTCGTTCAAAATTATTTTTAACGCTGATGGATATAGTGCTTACATGCCAGTAATTACCCCAATTGTCAAGGAATGTTCCTCCATGGCCGGCACCCCGGGCGAAGCCTCCGGATTTTAAACTCAAAGGATCCGATTGAGGATCAAAAGGACCCAGTGGCGAATCCCCAACTACAACGCCATCGGCATAGCCGCTGAACTCAGTTCCCGGCGCGCCATATTGCAGGTAATATTTATCGCCGTGTTGGGTCATGTGACTGCCTTCTATAAAAGGATCAAGAAAAGTGTTGTCATAATACTCACCGAAGCGCTGCCAACCATAACGCCACTGTTCAAGGAAATAGGTTTCTTTTCTTGCGCCAATTGGCTCAAAACTCTTCCGGTTTAATTCAACTCCGTATAACGGATACCGGTTACTGCTTCCGTTATACATATATAGCTTACCTGTTTTTTCATCTGTAAAAAATGCAGGATCCCAACCGCCGAGGGCAAAAGAATCGACAAGAGGTTTCCAGACATTATTTTTTGGATCCGTACTCATCCATATCGTGAATGTGCTGGTATACGTGGAGCCGAAAACAATCATGGTATCACCTATTACGCCAACCGCCGGCGCGCAGAGTTCATCGTAACCTTCATTCCAGGGACGCAAGAATTTTCTTGCATTAAAATGCCAGTTCAGCATATCGTGACTCCACCAGTAACCCCATTGGTTAGTGCTGAAAAGATAATAGTCGCCTTTATAATTTACGATCTCAGGATCGGCAGTTGCCCGGTGGCGTCCCCATTCTGAGAAATTCGGAATCGGCGTGTAGCCGTAATCGATATTTATAGGATTGCAATAAGTTGTCTGTTGGGCTTCCGTAACAGCCACAGAAAACAGGAGGAGTGCTGTAGCCAAAAATGTTGTCATATGTTGTGTCATAATCTAATAGGCTCTGGGTCTTGAGTTACGTTGATTTGTTGTTTCCGCGTTCAGTCTTCTCATACCTTCCTGCACATCAGGATTGCTCATGAATAATTTCCATATCATTCCTGACCGATAGTTCTCGATCATCACCGTTACCGGTGCCTGGTTTAACCCCATATATAGAGAAGAAACCCAATTTTTTGAAAGGCTGAATGCATCTCTAAAACCGTATTCTCCCCAGAGAAAACTACCGTATTTATTATAGAAGGTCTTTAATGCGCTCATCGACGCTTCCGGCGTATAAGGAAAAGAAGAGAGCGCAGCGGTTGGAGTGATCTTTCCATGATCTCGGGAGATAACGGGTTCATCGGCACTGTAATTATAGGGACCATCAGAGGCCGAGAGACCCCAGGAATTATCGCTGTATCCTTTGTATTTATTCGGGTTGTCAGTACAGTACTTCCAGTTGATTATTGCAATTTTCTGGTTATTCCGGAAATAATTCGTGTATGCGTCGGTGATAGCTTTTGGATCGTAGCCCATATATGAATACTGTGTAAAGAACAGCGGACCACCATTCGAAACACCTACATCAAGTTTATTACCATAATACGTATTCCCATTTGTATACATCGAACCCTCAGAAGTTCCGCCCCAGGCCTTACGGTATTCCTGCCCGGTGCTGTCCTGGTTTGCCCATCCGGTATAATACATCGAAGCCGGAACAGCATGTGTGGGAGAAGCAATAGCCAGCAAATAGGTTACCATGGTCTCATTCCATCCGATGAGTCTGTGATTAATTATCCAGCCTTTATCCGGAGACCAGTGCCAATACAGGAACTTGCTTTCAGGGTCCTGCCGGAACCAATCCCACTCAATTCCTTCCCAGATAGCCTGTACACGGTTACGAATAGACGCTTCCTGTTCACTGCTTCCGTTGAAATATTGTTTGGCCGCGAGAAGTCCTTCCATCAAAAATGAAGTCTCCACCAGGTCGGCGCCATTGTCCTTCGGGCCAAAAAAATCTTGGGCAAACCCGGTTATGCCATTCGCAAAATGGGGAAAAGCCCCATGAAATCTCTCTGCCCGTGAGAGGAAATTCAATATCTGCCCGAACCGTTCTATGGCTTCATCACGGCTGATAAATTTTCGTTGCGCACCTACAAGGATGGCCATGATTCCGAACCCCGAAGCACCGGTTGCGATCATATTATGTCGCCCCGGTATATCCTCTTTCGCAAGTCCACTGGCTTTTTCCGCGCCATCCCAATAATACCTGAACGATGCTTCCTGCACCATTGTAAGTAACTCATCATCCGTCATACTATGCGTAGAAGCAGAAATAACATCAGAAAAAGGTCCTTCCTGATAATTATGGTTCAGATAACTGATCTTATAAAAGTATTTTTTTCCGGTGGTTCCCGTGAAATCTGCATAACGATGTGTGAACCATTGCTGGACGCCAACGGGGTTGAAGATTTCTCCATCTACAGAACGGTATATTTTTACAAAGCGAATTTGTTTATTATCCGGCTGTTTCCATTCGAGATCAATATGTTTTAAAAAGCCTCTTGCAATATTGACAACCGGCTTTTCCGCGATCAGATCAACATTCCTGTTCTGCACAAATTCGATATCGTCTATATAAACAGTGTGCAACTTTCCGGCTTCTTTATAAGGCTGGCAGAAAACAACGGCGATAACCTTAGCAGGATCAGCAGGAGAAAAACCAGGTATACCAGCCATTGGAATAGAAATTTGCTCCCAACTGTCCGGTTTGGTTTCAGGAAGAATGATCTTTTCCGAAAGACTACTATCACTAAACATAAACCGAACTGCTGGAAGACTGTAGGTTACAGTATCTTTCACCGTTTTGTAGATCCAGCAGGAAAAATAGTTGGCTGGCTTGAACTGGTCTACTCCCCTTTTTGGGTTGTAATAAACAGCTGCTTTCCAATCACCTGTTTTTGCATTGATGAAACTCAGTTCCAATGAATTTCCCGGTGTGTGAAATTGCCTGTTGCTGACAAGTAATTTAAAATTTCTGTTGATCAAAAACGAACCTTGTTCAGTTTCAGCGCTGCTGTAAAAATAGTCGCCGGGCATTCCGCTGTTATCGAAAAAACTGTAGTTATATTCAAATTCCTGGGCATAAGTCAGGCTAACTGCGAACAACCCTGCCAGTATAAACAATTTTTTCTTCATCAATTTTATTTTATCCAGGGGCTGGTGAAACCAAATCGTTTTAATCCCGCCTGAATTTCAGGAGCACTCATAAATAAACGCCACAATAGTTGTGACCGGTAATTTTCGATCATTGCAATTATCGGTCCCTGATCTATGGCAAGATAACTTTTCGCATACCAGTTTTGTGTTTCATTAAACGCATCAACAAATCCGTATTCGCCCCAAATTTTATCTCCCAGATCGTTGTAATAATGCTTTAATGCCTTCATCGAGTATTCCGGAGTGTAGGGAAATGCACTCAGGGCCGCAGTGGGTGTAATGGTTCCGTTATCGTTGGTTGGAGAGAATGCATTGTATCCATTATAGGTATCTGAAGCCGTTAAGCCCCAGCAATTTTCCCCATATCCTTTGAAATCCCTGGGATTGTCCACACAGTAATCATGGTTGATTAATGTATGAGTACGGTTTTGTTCCCAGTAATCCGCGTATTCATCTTTCAACCCTCTTGGATCAAGCCCGAGGAATGAGTAGTGGGAGAAGAACAAAGGTCCACCATAATCGAATCCTAACGGTAACGTATGTCCGTAAAACTGTTTACCATTTTTGAAAAAAATGCTTTGGGCCCATCCCTGGTGATAGACGCGGGGAGATACCGGATAATTTTCCTGGTCTGACGCAGCCAATACATATACAATCAGGCATTCATTAAAACCGCGGATCGGGAAATTCATCGACCATCCGTTATTCGGACTCCAGTGCCAGTATAATACCTCCTGTCCGCCATTGGTAAACCAGTTCCATTCCACTCCCTTCCACAGCCAGTTTATTTTCATTCTCAATTCATTCTCTACAGGATCATCTTTTGTGAAATACTGACGGGCACATATCAATCCTTCCATAAGGTAACTGGTTTCTACCAGATCAGCGCCATCATCTTTACGGCTAAAAGGAATCGTCTTTCCTGTTTCGCCATTCAGCCAATGAGGGAATGCGCCATGATAGGAATCTGCCTTAACCAGGAAGTTCACCATCTTGCGCATAAATCTCGCGGCTGTATCGCGCTTTACCC
>JAEWDG010000242.1 GCA_023390215.1 Bacteroidota bacterium
GTATTGGCGCATTCACAGGTGCGAGTACGCAGGTGGATTATCCGGGAACAGGCAGGTTCATTATCGAAAGATTTATCGACATTGGCTCTTCCGGATCACATGGCAAAAGCTGGCAGTTACTGGCTACACCTACTAATGGCGGACAAACAATAAAAGAAGCCTGGCAGGAAGGTAACGCACCTATGGTGGTAGGTACACCGGGCTACGGAACCATTATTTCAAATAATTTCGCAGGAAACGGTTTTGATATTATCGGAGGCGTTGGACCTTCAATGAAAACTTATGTGCCCGCAACCAATGTTTGGAAAGGAATTTCACGTACCGACACTACCTTATATAACCCTAACGGCTACATGATCTTCGTACGAGGAGACCGTACAGTAACTACTTCGTCGGCCGCAGCGACCACAACCGTGTTACGCACGAAAGGAAAAATATTTTATAACACCAATAATTCTTCAAACCCTTCTGCCTCCGTTTCGATTCCCACAAACGAATTCCAAACAGTGGGTAATCCTCATGCTTCAGAGATATCATTTCCTTTAACGCAAAGAACAAAGCTACAGGGTGTGTTTTATGTGTGGGATCCTAAGCTCGGAAGCGGGTATGGTTATGGTGCGTATCAAACATTTTTTGAAAACCCACCTGCGAGTGGACAGTTTGAAATCCTTTTAGGTGGGGGAAGTTATGGCGCCGCAGGTACCATAAATAACTATTTAGAAAGCGGCCAGGCGTTTTTCGTACATTCTGCGGGATCAGGAAGTGCGATCAGTTTCCCGGAAGCTTGCAAAACGGATGGAAGCCGGCTTGTAACCCGCACAGCGGCTCCACAATCTGGTAATAGCATGATCCGCGCTAAACTTATTTCGCTAGGCACAGATGAATTGCTGACTGATGGAGTTTTGATAAATTTTAGCGGCCAGTTCGATAATAGTATTGATCAGCTCGATATCTTAAAAATGATCAACAGTGGAGAAAATTTGTCAGTGAAATCTTCTGGACGATTATTATCCGTTGAACGGAGGGGCCTTCCAGGCAACAATGATACCATCTGGCTAAGCCTGGGTAATCTGCATGCACAGGATTACCGGCTGGATTTCGCCGTGGCGAACTTCAACAGTGCTACCGGAAAACCCGTCCTTGTAGATAGATTCTTGAATGAAAGCTATAATATATCGGAATCAGAAAATACTTCATATACATTCACTGCTTCTGCATCAGCGCCTGGATCTTATGCTGCGGACAGGTTTTGTATCCTATTCAAAAAAGCAAGAAATCAAATACTAGTTGCTGATTTGAATACAGAAATTGTTGCTGCTAAAAAAGCAGCAACAGTCGATGATGCGCTGAGTTCTGAATTTCAGGTTTATCCTAATCCCGCTCAGGGAAATTTTGTTACCATTATTCTCCCCGAAGGGAGAACAGGCAAATATGGAGTGGAGCTTAGTGACGCTGCGGGAAAAATACTTAGCCTGCAAACAAAATATGTGGATAGTAGAAATATAAAAGTTGATGTATCGGGGATACGTTCCGGTATGTATTTCATTCAACTGAAAGGACCGGAAGGTTACACAGCGAGCCGGAAACTGGTGATCAGCAAATAATCGCAAACTGTTTCTGAAAAGCATTACCTGATAAGCCGGATATCTCGACCGACTATGCCTCCGCGTAGTATGGTTTTTCCACCACTATTCCTCTGTATCTGCCGTTTCTTCTTTTGCGGTCCAGGAGAACAGCACATCTTCAAGTTCTGCATTGAGGTTTATGCAGGTCTCTGCAATATCGGTCAGTTTGAGATCCGTTTGTTCTTCTTCCAGCAAGGTTTTATCAAGTTGCGTCGCCGCCTGGGGCAGGCCGATCGTCATGGCAAGTTCTACAAGTCCGCCATATGTTGCAATCTCATAGTGTTCTATTTTTTGTGCTGCCATGATTAAAGCGGCATCACGGGTGAGCGTTGCCGCTTTTGTTTCACTGATGATCTTCAACGCTTCTTTTATAATGCCTTCGATCGCTTCACATTTTTCTCCTTCAGCTTTTTGTCCGATCATCTGAAAAACATTTTCTAATCGGCGGATATGCCTTCCTGTTTGATGAAGATGATCTTCAAATGCTTCTCTTAGCTCATCTGTTGTACAGGCTTCGATCAGCTTTGGCATAGCGCGGCTGATATGTTGTTCCGCGTAGTAGATATCTTTTAGCTGGGATATAAAAAATGTTTCAAGCAAATGGGGTGTTTCGTTTTTCTTATTTCGCGTATTTCTGGCTGTTGTTTTTTCCTCGCCCTGATTATTTTGTTTCATATGTCTTGATTAAAGATGTCCCGCCATCTCTGGCGGGACCTTAGGTTTATCGAATTAATAGTCATTTTCGCTCATCCGGCTGCCATAGCCTGTCCGGCCGCGCATACCACGGCTCTCGCTACGGTCATTGTTTCCTGATCTTTCATCACGGTTATTCCAGTCGCGGCCGCGGTCATTATTACGGAAGTTGCGATCAAAATCCCTGTCGTTGTTATCCCATTGGGAACGCTGGCGATTTTGATCCTGGCTACGGTAGTTGTATCCACCATTGTTATAATTGTTATCTCTTTCCCAACTGTTTCTTTCTGAACGTTGGTTATTATCGTTTCGTTGCTGATGGTCACTGCTAAACCAGTCATTATCGTCACGTCCCATGTTATCACGTCCATATTGCTGACGTTGGTTTGCATTTCGATTGCGTTGTTGCCAATCGTCATTACTGTTGTACCTCTGATCATTCCGGCCGTGATCATCATCCATCAAAGAATTCCTGTTTCCACCGCGGTTATTCATCGCAGAATACCTGCTGTCATCTTCATGAGAGCGATTGCGTGCATCGCGGTCATTTTCATAACGGTCACGTGAACCATATTCATTTTCATTTCTGTTGTTCCCTCGCCGCTGTTCGTTTCTTCCATCATGATGCTCATCATTTCCAGCATATCGGTAATCCCTGTTCTGATCGAAAGAATAGGCATCCCCTGAACCAAAATCTTCGCGGCTCCTGTTGCGGTTGCTATTTACATCAATGTCTCCGGATCTGTCGAGTCCGCGTCGTTCACGTGAATCCGGATCGTTGGAATACACGCCATTTCGTTGGTTGTACATAGTATAAAATTTTAAGTGAAGAAATTTAATCTAGCTCCTTGTTTGCAGAAAACCCTGTGCCACGTTAAGTCATATATATGAAAGATCCGGTAATTTCCAACACTGGCCGTAGTTACCATTCTAAAGCGGCTTTACAACATTATGGTTGAGCTTATTTTAGTTGTGTATTTTTTTCTGTATTTATCATCTTTCTTCGTGGAGAGTAGGGAACAAAGTAAAATCAGGTAGGAACGAGATGTAAAACAGTCAGAACATTATGGTATATGGTTTGACCTGAATGAGCGTATGAAATCAAAGAATCTGACTGCGATTATTGAAACACCTGCGGGAAGCGCAAATAAATACGCATACAATCAAAATACCGGAAGGTATTTTTTGAAAAAAATTCTACCATCTGGAATGGTGTTCCCTTTCCATTTTGGATTCTTCCAAGGCACGAAAGGGGGAGACGGTGACCCGCTCGACGTACTTATTTTACTGGAAGGAAAAGCATGGCCCGGGGTTGAACTTGAAGTTCAGATCATTGGAGGTTTTTCAGCCCTGCAGTCCGCAAAAAAGAAAACTGTCCGGAACGACAGAATAATAGCAGTGGCTGTGGAATCAGCCCTTTACGCCCAGGTAAACAGCGTCGGCGATCTAAACGAAGAATTGTTGAACCAGTTGAAAGGATTCTTTGTAAACTATAATCGGTTGGAAGGAAAAGAATTTAACATCGAAGAACAACTCAGCATGGAAAAAGCAATGAAGGTCTATAAAAAGGCAAGATCAGGTTAAGGATTTTTTTTCTTTTTTATTATGCTGATCTGCCCGGTCCTTTCTAATGTGATTTCGTCAATTTCGTCCAGATTATTTACGCGCCCACGTAGCCTGACCTGCGCCATTAAGTCACCCTCTGTGATATTGAAAAATTTCATCCGGTCTTTTCTAAGTTTACCCTTTTCATAAAGTTTTACCTCCTTCGCTTTGAGCAAATGACTCAGCCAGTCGGAGTACGTACTAAGGATAGCTAAAATGCGATGGATGAGACAAAGTACAAACGAAGAAATCAAAACCGGGACCATTGGGGCAGTACCAATCACTCCCCGGCTAAGAATAGAACCAAGTACGATCACTATAACATTATCAAATCCCGACCTCAGTCCAAATGTTCTGATTCCGGCGAGCTTAATGAAGAAAAGTGTGCAAAAAAACATCACCAGTGCGTGAGCTGCGGCCTGGTAACCATTCACATGATTG
>JAEWDG010000258.1 GCA_023390215.1 Bacteroidota bacterium
TATGCAATTTCATCCACCAAATTTGATTTAAAAGGTACTTTGGTGAATGGTTACGGCATTTCATCAGAGGACTCAACAACAAAATTGATAGAAAAACTCAGAACTCATCAAGAAAAAAATATCATGGAAAATAAATCAAATGATGCTACGCCTCAGCGACCAGAAGGCGAACGCGTTATAAACGCACCATTAGTAGAAATGAACCTGGATGAGTCTATCAAACAAATTAAAAGTGAACCGACCTGGGCCGACAGCGACCGTAATTCCGTTACACTGTTCAAATCTGATCGTATGAGAATTGTTTTGATTGGATTGCATGAAAATGCAGAACTGACACCGCATAAAGCAAATGGGGTAATCAGTGTTCAGGTACTGCAGGGCAAAATTGCATTTAGATCAGAACAACAAAGCACTCAAATCGAAAAAGGTCAATTGATTGCACTACATGAAAATATTACGCATAGTGTAAAAGCATTGACGGAAAGCTTTTTGCTCTTAACGCTTGCGATGGAGAACAAATAATTTTAGGAAAGAAGATTTTTATGCGACTCTTTAGTATAGGTCAATTTGCTGGCTTACGTTTTGCAAAATCCTTTAGCCCCGCTTCCTTTCCGGCTTGTTTAAAGCCATAACTTTAGCGACCAGGACCCCGGTTCTATCAATTAGCTTGCGTCGCAGGTAAATAAACGGTAAACGTACTTCCCTCACCTTCTACTGCATCCGCGCCTATAGCGCCATGGTGGTTATCAACTATTTTTTGACAAATCGCCAACCCTATTCCGGTACCTTCAAATTCTTTTTTTGAGTGTAAGCGCTTAAAAATGCTGAATATCTGATTTTTGTATTGTGCTTCGAAGCCAATACCATTGTCCTTTACATCTATTCTATAATAAGATAATGCGCGGTTGAGGGCAGGTATAACATATACTTCATCCGGAGACATAGTTCTGGCCTTTATTACAATCTCGGGTTTCCTTTCCTTCGATGTAAACTTTAAAGCATTGGAAAGCAGGTTGCCGAAAAGCTGAGACATTTGAAGAGGCATGGCATGTAAGGTGGGGAGGTCAATGGTAATAACATCTGCATTCTTTTCTTCGATCAGCAATTCAAAATCAGCCACAAGATCCTCAATAACATTTTTCAAATTAACCGGGACATAATCAGACATTTGGGAAGTTACCTGTGAGTAAGCAAGCACATCGCGGATCAGCATCATCATTCTGCTGCCTGCATTTTTCATTCGGTCGATATAAGATTTTGATTTAGGGTCGATCTCCCCTAAAGATTCCTCCAGTAACTCCAGAAAGGTACCTACTTTCCTAACAGGTTCCTGTAAATCATGAGAAGCGATATAAGCGAACTGGGCAAGTTCTTCATTTATCTTTTCCAGGTTTTGATTTGCCGTAGCAAGTTCCCTCGTGCGTTCTGTAACAACTTCTTCAATTTTCTTGCGGGCAAGAACCTGGTTACTCACATCTACTGACACTGCCAGTACTCCTACCGTATCTTCTTCGGAGTTTACATATGGAACATATACAAAAGACTGATATACCGTTTCGTCTTTTCCATTCCGATGTATCACGAAAGGAACTTCAGATGCGCTATATGATTCGCCGGTTTCATAAACATGGCGCAGTATAGGTTCGAGGCCCTGCTCAGAAGCCTCTGGCAGAGCTTCAAAAACCGGCCTACCCATCACTTCTTCCCTACTCTTCCGCCAGATATTGATCATCTGGTCATTTGCAACCTCGATCTCATGGTTTTTTCCCATTAAAATACACATGGCAACAGGTGCCTGCATGATCATAAGCCGCAAATTATTTTCGCTTCGTTCTACCCGTTCTTTTGCAAGTACAATATCAGTTACTTCTGCGGCAGTATTCATAACACCGTAGATCTTCCCCTTAGTATCGTACATGGGTGTGAAACTGTAATTAAAATAGAAAGGCTGCAATTCGTTGTCTACCACAAGATCTACCCGCTGGTTGCGGGCATGAAAAGGTATTCCCGTCATATATACCGAATCAAGCTGCTGATAAATGTTTTGCGAAGCCAATTCCGGTAATACTTCGAAATAAGTTTTGCCAATCACATCATTGCCCTTACCCCACACATCCAAAATAGCCTGGTTTACTAACCGGATTCGCATTTCACGCCCGGTGTATACGCCTATTGGAAAAGGTGCATTGGCAACAATGGAACGAACCAGGTGCTCGCTTTCCTCCAATTTTTTTCGATCCATCACCTGTTGTGTAACATCCTGGCAAACGACCATTACACCCATGATCTTCCCATCATCTTCCCTGTAGGGCTGATAATTGATATTTAAAAATCCACTTCTGGGTTCGCTTCCTGAGGTGGACTGGTAAGGGAAATCATGCAGATGAAAATCATTGCCCGATCGCAATACTCCCCTGATAATATTTTCGAAGAAGTGTTTCTCGTCTTCGATAATTACATCAAACAAATTATTGCCGAGGAGTTTTTCCTGTGTTAGCGCTGTAAGCCTGCAATAAGCTTCATTCACCACTTTCACTTTGAGGTCTTCACCTTCTACCGCAATAAATCCAAAAGAGGCATCCCGGATAAGATTAATAAAACGTCCTTCAGACTCAGCCAGTTTTTTAACGGTTTCAACCTGCCTTGTCGTTTCCTGGCAAACTACCAGCACGCCGGCTACGGACCCGTCGCTTTCATAAACAGGGCTATAACCATAAGTCCAAACAGAACTTTCAATCCGGTTGTTTCTAAAAACAGGAACTTCACCATCTTCGATCCAGGTTGCAGGATCCCCATCCATAATTCCTTGCACAAGGGGATACAGTACCTCATACCGGTCGGGAAAACCTTCTTTTAAACTAATACCAAGCGCGTGAGGATGACGTCCCTCAGCGCCCATACTGTTCCTGTAACTATCATTATAAAATTGAATAAGATCTTTACCCCACCAGAAGAGCATGGGGAACCGTGAATTTAATACAAGACTAAGCGTATTTTTAAAAGCAGCACTCCAGGATTCAACGGGCCCCATCGGAGATTTTCCCCAGTCTTTTTGCCGGAGAAGAAGCGAAATTTCGCCCTGATTACAGAATGGGTAAGTAGAGGATTGCGTCGGCTCCATTTTGAAAACCTTCCCGAAAATATTTACATACCGGGATTTCAAATTTTGAGAACCAAATGGAAAGACTATGCCAGAATTTTTCTCAGTATTGCAGTGAGATCTTCAAACCGGTCAGGCTTGGAATAGAAATCTGTAGCACCAAGAGACCTGGTTTCTTCTATAGTTTGCTGCGTAGACGAAGTGGTGAGTACAATAATTGGGATACCTTTCAGCTTTGGGCAGTCTTTAAT
>JAEWDG010000080.1 GCA_023390215.1 Bacteroidota bacterium
AATGTGAAACATGAATTCAAAGAAAATATTTTCAGTATAGGCGTGCAGGCGATGCATGAACATTTGATGACCCATATTTTCGAAGTTGTTAAACATCAGCCGGATAAAATCCGGCTTAAACTCAATGAGGGAACCCAACCCAATGATGTGCTTCGCTATTTTATCTATCATAACCTTCAGGTAAATTCTTTTCATGAAGAACTTCCCTCACTTAATGACATCTTCATCAGGCTGGTTGAAAACACGGCTACGGCCAGGGAATTTCAAACACTATAATAATTAACTGCACGAAAATGAAAAATAAGACAGGACTGATTGTCTCCAGAGAATATTTCACGCGTGTGAAGAAGCGATCGTTTTTAATAACCACACTTTTGGTGCCTCTGGTAATCGTGGGTTTTTATGCGGCCATTATTGCTATTGCAGTGAAAGGAGAAAATTCTGATGAGCAAAGGATTGCCATTATTGATAAAGCAAACTTGTTCGAAGGAAAAATACAGAACGATTCCAAAAGCCTGAATTTAAAACTGGAGTCTGCAGAATCTGAGGAAGGATTTGTGAAACAGTATAAAGAACAGGGTTATGATGGATTTATTTATATCCCTGTTTTCAATATCGACAGCACGCCAAAAATTTCACTTCATTCACAATCATCGATGAGCATCAGCACGATGATCGGGCTTGAACATGTTCTCAATCAGGCCATAGAGAACAAAAGAATGCGGGCTGAGGGAATCGATCCCGTTAAATACGCGGCGATCAGTTCAAATGTAGATCTGGGTAATAAACTTGATACGGCAGAGGGTACAAAAGAAAGCAATGCCGGAGTGGCTTATGCAGTTTCCTATGCTTGCGGCATTTTAATTTATATGATGATGCTGATCTATGGAACGCAGGTAATGAGAGGCGTAACCGAAGAGAAAACAAACCGCATCGCTGAGGTGGTTGTAAGTTCGGTTAAACCATTCCAGTTGATGATGGGAAAAATTCTGGGAATCGGCGCTGTGGGTCTTACACAATTCGCGATCTGGATCATCCTGATCATAGGCGTTCAGAGTTTACTACCCCTGATTTCACCCGATTTCGCCCACCAGATTCAGGATATGGCGAACAAACCAGAGTCGGCATCCATGGCGCAAAAAGTTTCAGTAGGTTTATCCTCACTTCCGCTTGCCCGGATCGCTATATCATTTCTGTTCTATTTTATCGGTGGATACCTCACCTATGCTTCTTTATTCGCGGCGATAGGCAGTGTGGTGAGTGATGATCAGCAGGAGGCACAACAAATGATCTTTCCCGTGATGATGCCTATTATTCTGGGCTTCGTGATCATGACCAAAGCAGTGAATGATCCGAATAGTTCGCTCGCAGTATTCGGAAGTTTGTTTCCGCTTACTTCACCCATCGTTATGATGGGAAGGATAACGTATGATATTCCTTTATGGCAATGGTTAAGTTCGGTGGGATTATTAATCGGATGTTTTATCTTCTTTGTTTGGTTAACAGCCCGGATATACCGTGTAGGCATTCTGATGTATGGAAAGAAACCGTCCTGGAAGGAAATGATCAGGTGGGCTTTTCGTTAAATGAAAATTCTATTAAAACAAAAAGCAGATCTCGATGATCTGCTTTTTAATTATTCTGATAAGATTATTTTACCGGTTGTATCGTAGAACTGGTGTGTTCCGGAGAAAGTTCAGAGCCGAATACCATTTTATATACCTCATCTTTACCATACTGATACAGCAAACCGGAGATCAGCGCTGCGATGGTGAGTACCAGTCCGACAATTAATCCAATAACAGCCAGTAAGGCTGAAGAAGTTTTAGACATATCGAAAGGCGGGTCGGGCTTGTCAAGTGTTGCAATGATCGGCGTTACTTTTTGCAAACGCCAGAGCGCTTCTTCCCTGTTGTTGGCCGAAGCTTCCCGCTGATGTGCCACCCACTGTTTTTGATTCGCCAGGTTTTCTTTGGGGATACTGTATTGAATCTTTTCAGAAGGCACAAACAGTGTGGTGTTATTTAATGCAACTGCTTTACGGTCGAAAGATTCCAGAACCTGATCAAGCGAATCTATTTTTTTCAATGTGAATTCATAATCGCGTTTCGCTTTTTCAATCTTCAATTCCTTATAAAATTTTGAGATCTTGTCGATGATCGCATAGGAAACCGGGCTCACAAGATTTTCATCTGTATTTGAATAGGCGATTTCCAGTACACCATTCTTATTGATTTTGGCGGAAAGCTGATATTTCAGAAGATCGCCGCCTGTAGCATACAACGCGGTTTCAGATTTCGGATTTTTTATGGCTTTCTCCCAGAAATTTTTACTCTTGTTATACGCTTCGATTAAAAGTTCCGCGATGGTTTTGTTTCCAAATGCTTCCAACCTTTCTGCTGCCACGGCTTCTCTTGTATTTCTGCTTTGCGCCAGTTCAACAATATTGATCGATGCTTCCTGACTAAAACTTTTAGGCGCTTCGGAGAGACCAAGAATATTACTCAATGCCGATGATGCGGCAGAGTTATCGTTGGATGCAGTTAAAGGAAATACCGTTGAGTGTGCAGTGTACACCGCTTTTCTGCTTTTGCCATATACATAAAATGCAACTGCAAAAATCAGGGCGACGCCGATGATCAGGAATTTGAATCTCCCGATTCGCAAAAATATTCTCCTAAGCAGATCCTGTGTGGTCACGACGTATTAATTAAAAGATTTTCAAGATTATTCCCGTTAAGATCACAGGAATTGCTGCAATAAGAATGGATTTTCCAAGGTCACCGATCTCACTACCCTGTGGACGTTTCGGAACGGTTATCATTGAGCCTTCTTCCACCTTCGGATAGAAATGCATGAAGAAAAAATTCTTTGTTCTACGGCTTCGTCCATTGGCATACGTAACATAAATACGTTTTCGCCATGGCTTCACACCAAATCCACCCGCCTTATCTATATAATACATCAGCTTGGTGTT
>JAEWDG010000057.1 GCA_023390215.1 Bacteroidota bacterium
TTTACTTCCACCCACTTGGGCAAACTGTAATCAACAGCATTGATCGCTACCTTGGTTTTAAACTTATCCTGCAGGTAATGTTGTACTTTATTTTTTATAAGTCGCTTTCCCACCGGCAGATTCAAAAAAATCAGGGAGAGTGATAACAGAAGTAAGATGCCCAATATAACATAGGCTAAAATCTTTCCCAGCTTTTTAAAAACACGTTTAGTCGCCATTGCTTCGTAATATCCTCATTTACCAGTTGCAGTTAACTGGGAATTGAGATGACTATTGAAATTATTGTGCCTTAAAAGCGGGTTTGGGATTGGGGGCCATCCGAAAGTTTTCCGGGGAATCTATTCCCCGGTCTGGAATTTTTTATGCAGCAGTTCCAATGATTTTTTCAGGTTGATACCTCTTCCAAGCACCGGCTTAAAAAGATCCTGCCGTTTAGGAATTTCCTTCAATGCATTGAATATATTGAATTTCTGGGGTGTAAGGCCTTTTTTCACTTCTTTCCAATCCAGAGGCATGGAAACGGTCGCGCCTTTTTTAGGCCGCAGGCTGAATACTGATGAAATAGTTTGACTTTTCCGGTTTTGTAAATAATCGAGGTAAATTTTATCCTTTGATCTTTTTGAAAGACTTCTCTCTAATGTTGTGAAAGCAGGTAATTGTTCCTGCACGATCATACATAACACATGCGCGAAGTCTTTGGCTTCTTCGTAACTGTATTTCCCACCCAGGGGAATGTAAATATGCAGTCCGCTTGATCCGGATGTTTTACAATAACCTTTCGCATCACAAGCATCCATAATTTTCCGGAAAGCCTGTGCAACCTGGATTACCTGTTCAAAACTGTTGCCATCCGAAGGGTCAATATCGATGATTAAATAATCTGGATGATCAGGGCTTTTAACAGTGGAATGCCAGGGATTCAGTTCGATGCACCCGAGGTTGTTCAGATAAGCCAGCGTTTCTTTATCGTCACAAACAATATAATCTATCATTTTATCGGTCGATTCCGAATGAACGATAAAGGTTTTCAACCAGGCAGGTCCGCTTTCTCCCGCATCTTTATGATAAAAGCCCGGCGCATTAATTCCACCCGGATTTCTATTCAGTGACTGTGGCCGGCCTTTCAGGTAAGGAAGAATAAAAGACGCGATGGCTTGGTAATAATCAATCACCATTCCCTTTGTTACTTCATCATCAGGAAAATATATTTTATCTCTGTTTGTGATCTTAAGTTTTTGCTTACCGATCTTTTCCAGATCATCTTTAACGCTGGTGGATTTTTTCTTCGTTACCGGCATCTTATGATCTAGGTTTTTTTGCTGTTGAAGTTTTCTTCGCTGTTTTTGCAGAAGATTTTGTTTTCAACTGATCCGGCTTGTTTTTTTTCAACCATTTATTGATGGGAGAATTTTCTGTAGTTTCCTTTTCACTGTCATAGGCTTCATCCACTGCATATTTGTCCCTGTGTTTGATCAGCAGCCAGGCATTGCCTTTTTCGTCATTTTTAATTTTCACAAGAGCAAACTCGCCTTTTAGTTTTTTTCCCTGGAGACTGAACTTCAGGCTTCCTTTTTTTAATGCTTTTAATAAAGTTTTCTCGTCTATCCTTTCGCCATCTTCATCCACTCCGTAGAAACTTCCTTTGTCCCAGATCTCAACGATGCCCGCCCCGTAACCCGAAGGGATCACACCGTGAAAATCTTTATAATCAAAGGGGTGATCCTCCTCCATCATTGCCAGCCTCCTGTCGGCGGGATTTAGCGAAGGACCCTTGGGAACAGCCCAGCTTTTTAAAACACCTTCCATCTCCAGCCGGAAATCATAGTGAAGTCTTGTGGCCTTATGCCGTTGAACAACGAAAGAAAGTTTTTTTGTTTTGCTTTCTCCGCCCTGGGGTTCCGGTGTTTGTTTGAAATTTCTTTTCTTCTTATACAGCGTTAAACTCATTAGGAAGCTTTTTTAGTTTTTACCGATAAGCTGGCCTTCAACTGATCCATCAGGTCTTTCGCTTTACTGTGTACCACTTTCATTTGAGGCGCAGCTACTTTTTTACCTTTCGCTTTGGCGTTGATCACTTTCATCAATGCTTCTGTATATGTGTCTTTATATTTTTCGATATTGAATTTCCCGGAAAGCTGATTGATCAGGCTTACCGCCATTTTAATCTCCGTGGGTTTTGCAGCAGATTTTGGCGGAAGTTCCAGGTCAGATGTATCGCGTATTTCTTCAGCAAACCTTATCCGGTTCAGGATTATTACGTCATCTTCTGCTCTAAGTAAAGCAAGTATTTCTTTGTTGCGCATGACGAAAGTCGCAAGCCCGGCTTTTTTTGTTTTGATCAGCGCTTCGCGTAATAATGCATAAGGCCTTACGCCAGATTTGTCAGGAGCGAGGTAATACGGTGTTTCATAATAAATCGAATTGATTTCCTCCACATCTACAAATTCCGAGATCTCAATCAACTTTGTTTTTTTCGCGCTGGCGGATTCAAAATCTTTGTCATCCAATACTACATATTTACTCCCGACCTGGTATCCCTTCACAATATTCTCCCATTTAACCTCTTTGCCGGTTTTCTCATTGATGCGTTGAAATTTTATGTTCGAATGATCTTTTTTGTCGAGCATATCAAGGTCAAGGGAGCTCGATTCCGTAGCTGCGTACATTTTCACCGGTATATTCACCAGCCCAAAACCTATGGCACCAGTCCAGATGGGTCTCATTATAGAAATTTTTTAATGTTGTTCGAGAATCTTCATCACAATTTTTTCGTCGATGGTGAGGTCTGCTTTATTATCATCTTTGCTGATCTCATCCAATTCTTTGAAATAGCTATCCAGTGATTTTGTTTCGTACAGAGAAATCAGTAAGGGATGCACGTAGTATTTTCTGCATACAGCTCTTGTGTTTCCCAGTTCTTTCGCCACTTTATCAATGGCCGCTACCAGGTTCTTTTTTTGCGCCGTATCTGTATCACCATACCCCATTTCCTTAAATGCTAAAAACGCATTAACTGTGCCAGCCCAGGTACGGAAATCCTTCGCTGTGAAATCCTGTCCGCTAATATCCTTAATATATGAATTCACCATACCAGAATCTACAGCGTGACGGTTTCCTTCACTGTCATAGTATTGAAACAGTTCCTTACCCGGAATATCCTTACAGTTCTGAACGATCCGGGCCAGCTTCCTGTTTTTCAATGCAATATCATGCTCGATACCTTTTTTCCCTTTGAAAGAAAACCGGATGTTTGAGCCGGAAATATTCACGTGTTTGTCTTTCAGGGTTGTTAATCCGAAAGAGCCATATAATTTTTCATAGATGTTATTACCCACGCGGATATTGGTTCTTTCCATCAGCATGACGATCGCAGCCAGCACTTTTTCCTGCGTAAGACCATTCCTGGATAAATCTTTTTCAAGCCGCAATCTGATATTGGGAAGCGCTTTCCCAAATTCGATCATCCTGTAAAATTTCGTATGGTTGCGTAAAGCATTCCAGAGGTTGTGATACCGGTATTGTTTTCTTTTCCTTGCATCAATTCCTGTAGCCTGCAAGTGGCCGTTTGGCAGGCAACAGATCCAAACATTCTCCCAGGCCGGCGGGAGTACCAGGCTGCGGATACGCGCCAGTTGTTTTTCGTCTTTCAAAGGTTTTTCCCGGTAACGGTACGTAAAGTTTTTCCCTTTCTTAATTCGTTGGATACCTGGCTCCGAATCATTCACATAGACCAGGTTGATGGCTTCCGCGGACTTTACAGGGTCTCCGATGATCTTCTCAATTTTTTTCGCGGGCAGCGATTCAATTTCCGTGGTTTCCATACTTGCGTTGATTACCTCCAGTTATGAAAGATTTATGCCGGAACCAACCCCTGAGTTGTGAGAACAATTTTCCCCGGACAATTCGCCGATGTTATAATTTTTTAAGGCAAAACAACTTGGTACAGGCTTTGAATTTTAGTTTACAATTAATCAACAAGCCTATGTTTTACACTAACAGGGAAACAGCCAGGATCAGTGATTTTATTCCCGCTTCAGGAACCGGTATATTCAGATCAGAAATGAATTCAGAGTTGCAGCTGCCCAATAACATTATTCAAATCGTAAAAACAGATGAAGGGGGAAATCTTTATTTTTTTACATCGTGTTTAAACTTGCAGGCCAGTTCGTTGGAAAGGAAATTTTACAGTTCAGTTGAATTTTTTGACAAACTGACCTGCAGTAAATATCTGTTATCAGGTGTGGCGGAGATCGTAGTGAAAGACGAAGAATTGTTTTCAGCTACGAATTATGCGCCTTCTGTATCTAACCAGGTCGTGTTCGTGAAAATGCATGTGAATCATGCAGAGATAACCTCACCAAGAGCGGGAAATGAGGCTTCCATTTGGAATCGGGCTAAGGCAATCTGGAGTAACTGGTTTACTGATGAGATTACCCGTAGTTACAATTTCTCGTGAAAAAAATCCTGGTTAAATCAAAATAAAAGCCCCGTTTTTTCGGGGCTTTTATTTATCAGGCCTTTGCCTTAAATTTTTCAATTGCGTTTTTTGAATGTTCGCTGAGTATCAGCGTACCGCTTATTCTAGCCCTTTCAAACAATAAGTTGTCCCAATGATCTGTTCCTTCCCAAATTATTTTCTTCAGTGCCAACATAGCTTGAGGGCTGTAATGTGAAAGCGTGTTACTCAGTCGTTGAATTGATTCATCCATGTTCTCAACCGTTTCGTGGACTTCCGCGAACAGTCCTTTACGTTTTGCCCAATCGCTGTTCCGCCACATGCCGGCATCGATCGCCAGCGCGGAAAACGCGGCTGTTCCAATCTTACGTTCTACTGCAGGGCCAACTACAAAAGGCCCGATACCAATAGCGAGTTCACTCAACTTGATATCCGCGTGTTGAACCGCGATGGCATAATCAGCAGCCGAGGCGAGCCCTACGCCACCTCCCACACATTTGCCCTGCACCCTTGCGATAATGAGCTTTGGACATTTTTTCATCGCGTTTATCACTTTTGCAAATCCGCTGAAAAAATTATATCCCGTTTCCTCATCCATGATCTGCACCAGTTCGTCAAAAGATGCGCCCGCACAGAACGCACGGTCACCACTGCTCCGCAGAACGATCACCCTGGTTTCATCGTGTGTGCCGGCAAAATGAATGGCCTGCGCCAGGTTTTCAAGAAGTTCCCCCGGTAAGGAATTACTTTGTGGATGAAAAAATTCAATACTTGTTACACCATTATGTGTTTCGGATTTTATATGTCCGCCCGCGATTTCCTTTATCATGTTTGCTTGTTTATACGGTTTTATTTTTCATGGCGACCATGGTTAAGATGGTGCCTACACCAACGGCTTCATTCGTTTCATCAAAAATTTCGACCAGCCATTTCACAATCCCTTTAGGAATGTCAGCACCTTTAGGCGGGACCTCATCGGCTTTTACATCTTTCATTTCCTGTGCCGTTTTTTCTTTACAGGTAAAACGGATATAAATGGAAGAACCAGGATATACGGGTTTCGTAAATCGAAGTTCATCAATTCCATAGTTCAGCAGAACAGGATTTTTTCTGTAGCTGTCAACAAATAAACCTGCTGCTGCACTGATCAGGAAATATCCATGAGCAACCTGCCTGTCGAACATGGTTCCGGAGAAATCGGTTTCTTCCAGATGCGCATAAAAATGATCGCCGGATAAATCCGCGAAGGCATCTATATCCGCTGAAGTGATCAATCGTTTATCAGTGATAAGCTGATCACCGATCCTCAGCTCCTCAAAATATTTAGTGAAGGGATGAGTTGTGTCCAGATTTCCTTTCGCATGTTGCTGGTAAACGGAAGTTACGGACGTGATCACAGAAGGAGAACCCTGTATAGCAGTACGTTGCAGGTAGTGCCTGATACCCCTCAGACCACCCATTTCCTCGCCGCCGCCCGCACGACCCGGACCTCCGTGTACAAGCAGCGGAAGCGGTGAGCCATGACCCGTGCTTTCTTTTGCGCATTCATTATTTAAAATCAGGATCCGACCATGATACGTTGCTGCATTGATTACATATTCCCGGGCAATGTATGCATCAGCCGTAACGATAGAAGAGCAAAGGCTTCCCTTACCCAGTTTACTTAATGCGATCGCCCCGTCCAGATCCCGATACGGCATAATCGTACTCACCGGCCCGAATGCTTCAACATTATGGGGTTCTTCAGAATGAAAAGGATGATTATTCATTAAGAGAATCGGACTCATGAACGCACCTGCTTTCGCATCCGCATCAACTACTTCAACACTATCCAGCGAGCCGTAAATTATTTGTGAAGACGCGAGGAGTTTGCTTACCTGATGCCTTACCTCTTTTTGTTGTTCCCTCCCCGCAAGCGAACCCATTCTAACTTTTTCATTCAGTGGATTTCCAATCAGCGTCTTTGCCAGTTCTGCAAGTATCGCTTTCGACATATCCTCCATCTTATTTTCCGGAACAAAAATGCGACGGATCGCCGTACATTTTTGCCCGTCTTTCACCGTCATTTCTTTTTTTACTTCCTTCACGAAAATATCCCACTCGGGCATGCCAGGCTCAACATCATTACCCAATACAATACAGTTCAGGGAGTCGGCTTCAAGGTTAAATGGAACATTGTGCTCGAGTATGGCAGGATGCGAGCGAAGTTTAAGCCCTGTGGACGCGGATCCTGTAAAAGTTATAACATCCTGCGCGCCAACATGGTCCAGCAGATCTCCTGCGCTGCCGCAGATCAGTTGTAAAGCGCCTTCAGGAAGAATTTTTGAGGCAATGATCTCTTTTACTACCGCTTCGGTAAGAAAAGAGGTCACGGTTGCCGGCATCTCAACGGCCGGCATTCCTGCAAGCAGGTTAACAGCTATTTTTTCCAGCATACCCCACACAGGAAAATTATAAGCGTTGATGTGTATGGCTACTCCTTCTTTTGGCACAAGGATATGATGCCCCATGAATGTATTGTTCTTACTCAGATTCACGGGATCACCATCGAGACAAAAACTTTCGTCCGGTAATTTTCTTCTGAGAGAAGCGTTGGAAAAAAGATTTCCAATTCCTCCCTCAATATCTATCCAGCTATCAATTTTTGTGGCACCGGTTTTATAACTGATCTGGTAAAAAATATCTTTTTTGCTCATGAGATGAAGGGCGAGGGCACGTAACATTCTGCCTCTTTCCTGGAAACTCATTTTGCGCAAGGCAGGGTTACCTTTCGTTCTCGCATAATCTAGCGCAGCAGCAAAATCCAAACCTTTGGTAGTAGCGAAGGCGATTCCTTCACCCGTTACCGCATCAAATAATTCCTGACCATCTCCTTCACCGGTAATCCATTTACCGGAAATATAATTTTCTAATTTTCGCATAGCATTCGTTGAATTGCAAATCTAAGGTTTGAACAGCCCTCTGGTGCAAAAATTGCAGACCGGCTTATACATTCAGGTATGAAAAAATTTATTGTTCTTCTGCTGGCGCTCCCTTTCTGCCAGGCAACGTGTAAAGAAAAATCAGCTTGTTTAAGCGCACCAAAAAAAGATTGCATGTGTACCATGCAATACGATCCTGTTTGTGGTTGTGATGGCAAGACGTACAGTAATGCATGTACAGCAGCATGTGCAGGTGTGAAGAGCTGGACCAGGGGTGAATGCAAATAACTCTTTAGCAATCCAGACCAAACTGGCGCAAATGGTGGCTGCAGTGTTTATAGTGTAGTTGAACCCAATCTGAATAAACAAGCGGACCAAAAACCGGGTGGATCGTTTTCGCCGTGGGATCTTCACGGAAC
>JAEWDG010000151.1 GCA_023390215.1 Bacteroidota bacterium
TAGTATACCAATGGTTTGGGGGTTATCACCACGAATTGTTCTGCTTTCCCATATACCATCTACGTTTATTAAAATCAATTTAAGCATTAGTAACAGAGCAATGCAATCAATCAGCACTGAAAATAAGCGCGCAAGTCTAAACATCATTTCATGGCCGGGATTCGACGATAATGAAGCTTTCATTCTACATATATTTAGTTGTATGGTTGCTTTGAGGGATGGCAGTCTGCACTATTGAAGATAGGGTTTTTTAGCTTCGATGACTGGATTTTCTAGTCATGCATTAATATTAGGGAGAATGATTAACTTCCCTTCATGCTTCGATTATCACTAACCTTCGTAATACTCATCTCAGTTATTAACTCAAACGCGCAGATTGACAGCAGCGCTATGCCAAATGAATTTATGGCACGTGTTCAAAAAGCAATGGATGGGTTTAAACCGGATACCAGTGCAGTTCCTGATGATAAAATAACGAGGAAGATTATTGAGATCAGGAGTGCGGCCGGAAAGTTCAATATTAATGACATGATTCAGTTTAAGTTTGCCGAAGCATTACAAAAGGGAGAAATGTCAAAAGCAGATTTTGAGAAAATGTCAGCTTATATGGAGGTTGGCGAAGGGAAGCGTTTACTGGATAATGCAGTAATCTGGATTTACCGTAGTCATTTCTCGTATCATGAACTTAAAAAGCTTGCCCGGTTTTTTAACTCTGAAGCTGGTAAAAAATGGAACAGGGAGTTCCCGCTGGTTCTTCTTCAATCGGCAAAGGCTGCTGAATCCATTCAATTGAAAAATTGAATGGATTAAATAGCTCAGGGAGACTATTTCCAGGAATATGAAATCGTCAGTGTTTCATGCTACCACATTTATTTTTTGTATTAAATATGCATTTGCTAAAATGCTGTGATCGTTTTTTTCTGTTCACCGGGCTGAAAATAACTTTTTCGCCTCCGTTATTAGACCTGAGCCAGGCTTAATGTATTTATCATTTTGCATAGATGAACGAACGTCTGCTGCAATATATCTGGCAACATCAGTTATTCGATAAATCGACCTTGATCACAACCAGGTTGGAGAAGTTACAGATCATTCATCCCGGCAAATGGAATTATAACCAGGGACCGGATTTTTCCGAGGCTGCGATCCGAATTGGGAATACACGCTGGATTGGCAATATAGAATTGCATGTGTTGAGTTCTCATTGGCTGGATCACAAACATGACCAGGACAAAGCCTATAACAATGTGGTGCTTCATGTAGTCTGGAAGGAAGATAAAGATCTGGGAAATCGCTTCCCCACGCTGGTTTTACAGGATCGTGTTTCCAAATCACTGCTGTTGAAATATGACCAGATCTCAAAAACAGACCAGTTCATTCCATGCGCGAACATGTTTAGATCGGTTGACGGTTTCATCGTGCGTAAGACCATGGAGCGTGCGTATGTTTCGCGGTTGCAGGAGAAATCACAGGAGATCGCAAATTTGTTAACCGAGGCCGGAGGGTCATGGGAAGAAGTTACCTGGTGGCTGCTCGCCAAACAATTCGGACAACCGGTGAACAGCCATGCTTTTTTTGAACTCGCCAAAACCATTTCCTGGAACTGCATTGCAAGGCACCGGCATAATCAGATACAGGTAGAAGCTTTATTATTTGGTCAGGCGGGCATGATCCATCTTAAAACTTCAGATCCTTATCTGAAAATGCTTCAACAGGAGTTCAGGTTTCTTCGTCGCAAACTGCATTTGTCGGCGCCACATTTTCCTTTTCATTTTTTACGCATGCGGCCGGCAAATTTTCCCAGCGTTCGATTGGCTCAATTGTGCGCGCTTATTCTGCGGGAGAAAACTTTATTCGATAAGATGATCGCTGTCGAAAATAAAAAACACGCTTACGGTTTTTTTGAAACGGAGATTAGCGCTTATTGGTTGCAACATTATCGCCCCGGCGATCAGGCAGCTTATCACCGTAAAAATCTGGGCAGGGCATTCTGCAATCTTTTATTAATAAATTTGGTCGTTCCGCTTAAATTTTGCCGGGCTACGTTTCTGAAGGATGAACAGGCAAAAACCCGGGCTTTGGAAATACTGTTTGACCTTCCCGCAGAAGACAATAAAATCACCCGGAATTTCAAAATATTGGGAATGGATATCCTGTCTGCCGCGGATTCACAAGCCCTTCTCGAACTCAAACAGAAAAAATGCGATCAGCTTCTATGCCTGCAATGCGGGATTGGACATGCCATTTTAAAGACGCATCAGGATTCCCATTCGTAATGTATATCTGTTTCCAGATTGGGATGTAGGCTCTGTTTTACCGGACAAGTTTCAGCAATTTTCTGAAAGATCATTTTTGTATGTTCGTCTAAAGCTATACTGGTTTTTAGTTTCAGTAAGAGTTCTATCTTTCCTATCCTGCGGGGGTTGGAAAGCATATGTTTGGTAACGTCGATCACGGTACCTCTAAAGTCGATATTCATATCCTGGGCCCTGATCCCCATGGTTGTTATGGCGCAGGTGGCAAGTGCTACACATACTGTATCGGTGGGGCTGAACCGTTCCCCTTTACCACGGTTATCTGTAGGTGCATCGGTTTCAATCAAGGTTCCGCTTTGTAAATGTTCACAACTGCAGCGCAGGTTTCCTTCATAAATAATCCGGGCTGTCATTTTCTTATTTTTATGTTATAATGTCAACTCTTAAAGAAATGGCCGGTAAGGCCGTTTTACCTTAAGGTTCAATTTTATTTTTGCTAAATTTACTGAGTAATCACGGTCAATGAAGAAATTTTCGCTGCTAATCGTACTCGCAATATCGGGAATAACTGCATTTGCGCAGGATAGTACACGACACAACACACGTAAGGACCTCCGTCGTCAGCGCATCAATGAACTGGTACGGCAGGAGGAGGAAGGCGTGATCACCTATAAAAAACATACGGCAGTTGGGCTGAAAATGACCACTGACGGCTATGGGGGTTTTTTAGAGATCGGAAGAGCGCAATCGGTGAAGAGAACATTATTGTTTCAACTGGATATCTCGGAAAGAAAGCATCAGAAGGAAGAAAAAGTACAGTTTAATAATTACAACACTGCCCCAATCATCTATAAAAAACTCAACTATTTCTACCCCGTAAAAATTGGTATTGCCGAACAGTTTCTCCTTGGTAACAAAAGCAATAAAAACGGTGTGAGTGTAACCGCGAATTTTGGAGGAGGGTTTATCGCGGGCTTGCTACGTCCATATATGGTTGAAGTGATTGGAGACAATGGGAGGGAGTTTGTAAAATACGATCCGAACGATACCTCCAGTTTATTCCTTCAGCCTTCCACTTACCTGGGCGGACCTGGTTTGGGTCAGGGATGGAAATATCTCAAAGTAACGCCGGGTGTTTATCTAAAACCTGCTGTTCGTTTCGACTATGGAAAATACAATGAACTTGTTTCCGCCATAGAAGTTGGAGTGTATGGAGAATATTATACAAAAGGAATTCCGCTGATGCTTGGATTAAAGGAGAACAAGCTTTTTATTACCGGTTATGTGGCCATCATGTTTGGTAAGCGGAAGTAGTGAACCAGCCCCATCGTCGATTGTTTGTACATTTGCAATTCCGGATCAAAAAAAATTAAGATGTCGTGCGGTTCAGCCTCAGAAGAGATAAAATACAAAAAGCCAAGCTGGCTTAGGGTCAAGCTTCCTATTGGAGAAGAATACAAACATGTGCGCGGGTTAGTGGATAAGCATAAACTGCATACCATCTGTGAAAGCGGCAACTGCCCGAATATGGGAGAGTGCTGGGGCGAAGGAACAGCCACGTTTATGATTCTCGGTAATATTTGTACGCGAAGTTGTGGTTTTTGCGCTGTCGCGACAGGACGGCCCGATGCGGTGGACTGGGATGAACCTCAGCGTGTTGCCGAAGCTATTCATCTGATGAAGGTGAAACACGCGGTGATTACTTCCGTAGACCGTGATGAACTTAAGGATGGAGGAAGTATTATATGGCAGAACACGATCAGGGCTGTGAAAGCGCTCAATCCTGGAACTACCCTGGAAACTTTAATTCCCGATTTCCGTGCACAGAAGGAAAATATCCAGCGGGTAATAGATGCAGCTCCGGAAGTGGTGAGCCATAATATTGAGACAACGGAAAGGCTTACCCGACAGGTTCGAATACAGGCCAAATACTGGCAAAGTATGGAAACGCTGAAGATACTCAAACAAGGGGGCATGAGAACGAAGTCTGGAATTATGTTAGGACTCGGTGAGGCGAAGGAAGAGGTGGTGCAAACATTGAAAGATCTTTTTGATTCAGGAGTTGATGTGGTCACCATCGGACAGTACCTGCAGCCAACAAAAAATCATTTGAAAGTAGAACGGTTTATACATCCCGATGAATTCGCGGAGTACCGGGAGATCGGCTACCAGCTTGGTTTTGATTATGTGGAAAGCGGCCCGCTTGTACGTTCATCCTATCATTCAGAGAAACATGTGATTCCCGGATGGGGCAGGAGCAGGTGGGAGGAGGAAAAAGCAAGGGTGGGAGATCTATGATGTATGATGGGAGATTTGAGATCGATTTTTTTTGACATTAAGAAATTTGCTTTTATTATTCCCCTCCGGGGGAGGGGTGTCCCAGAGTATTCTGGGACGGGGTGGTCAGTAAGTAGTTTTTAAAGACCGGATGTTCGACCAGCGTACACATCACTTCTTCAATATTGTTCATGATATATTCAACAGGTATTCTTATTACTGTTAATCCCAAAGAGCATAAATACGCATAACGTCTCTGATCATAGTCAAATGATTTATCATTGCTGCTTCCATCAATTTCAACCACTACATTGCAATTGGTGCAATAAAAATCGACAATGTAGTTTCCGATAATTTTTTGCCTGTCGAAATCAAGTCCGAAGAACTGTTTCCTCTTCACTTTATTCCAAAATAATACTTCAGATAAGTTGCCGGCCTTCCTCAGTGCTCTTGCCCGTTGTTTAAGTTCAGGATTAAAAGGAAGTGAAAAATAATTCACTGAATTCCGGTGCAAATGCTTGTCTGTTTTCATGAAACAGAATTACGAAGATGGGAATTTGATTGATGTATTTAATGTTGAAATTTATTTAGCTGGGGTATAAAATTGTTTAGAGTAGTTTTTTTATTGACCACCCCGGCCGACATTCGTCGGACACCCCTCCAAATGAGGGGAATATTTTAGGCCCGTCCGACATGCTTCGCACACCCCTCCACGAAAAGAATAGATTGAGAAGTTTTTACTGTTATTACATTGACCACCCCGTCCGACATTCGTCGGACACCCCCCAAAGGAGGGGAATATTTTAGGCCCGCCCG
>JAEWDG010000286.1 GCA_023390215.1 Bacteroidota bacterium
GAGCGATAATTATTGGTAAGAATCACTTTAAGCATTGCGTCGCCATAACTATTCGCGAACTGCGCCATATTGAAAACGTTAGCTCCCTGGAAACGAAATATGCTTTGGTCATCATCGCCCACAACGAACACATTGGGACTGTCCCAGAAACTGATAAGAAGTTCTACCAGCCTGTTTTGTGTGCCGCTGGTATCCTGGTATTCATCAACCAGTATATACTGGTATCTTTCCTGATAATTGGCGAGCAGAGCGGGGTTTTCTTCAAATGCTTTGATCACCCAGTTGATCATGTCATCGAAATCATACCGATTTCTTTTCCGCATCATTTCCTGAAATCTGGGAAACTCATTCACAGCCGCCCGCAGTTTTTCCATACGTTCTGTTTCTTCCCTGATCTTTTCTTCCTTCAGATCACCTTTTTTGTATTGGCGATAATTGTTTTTATAATAGAAGCCTTCGCGGGTAGGAATCGAAGAAATATAGCTGTCAATATGCCCATGAAGGAATTCAGGCGTCCAGCCTTCTTTCTTCATATCCGCGAATAATTTTTTCAGGTTGTTGATTTCATAATACACATCGCCCCGGTAACGTTTCAACGGGTTGTTTTTGGGAAGAGCGTCGATAAGTTCTTTGTATATCTCAATGGTTTCTAACTCAGAGATCGGATCAAGAATGTGCTTTTCAAAATAGGGAAGATTCTCCTGGATAATATCATTGCAGAACGCATGGAAAGTGTAGATATTAACTTTATACGCATCGGGTCCGATAAACTGAAGTAATCTTCTGCGCATGGCAACCACACCGGCGTCGGTATAGGTTAAACAAAGAATGTTGGAGGGAGACGCATCCGTCTCGAGCAGAATTTTCCCGATCCGGCTGGCGAGAATCTGGGTTTTTCCTGTACCGGGTCCTGCAATAACCATTACAGGACCTTCAATGGTATCCACAGCTTTTTTCTGCTGATCATTCAGCTTATCATATTCTTCTTTGAACTTTTGGCTAAGGTTTTCACGGTAGATCGACATGTTTCAAATATACGATTTCGATGAAGGGGAGAGGTGCGAAAAATCCCATGGCTTAAACAAAGTTTCTGCTTGTTTCGGCAGAGCAGGAATTTTGCGGAATGAGTAAAACTTATTGCTTAAAACGCACACAGGTCCTGAATTGCAGCATAGCAGATGCCTGGAGTTTTTTCGGTAATCCCTCGAACCTGGCGGCGATAACGCCCGCATCCATGGGGTTTAAAGTGATCTCCTCAATGGAAAATGAGATGCATCCCGGCCAGATCATTGAATACAAAGTTTCTCCGCTCTTTGGAATACCCATGTATTGGATGACAGAGATCACACATGTAGATTTTCAAAAGTTTTTTGTGGATGAACAACGGGTGGGTCCTTATCAATTCTGGCATCACCAGCACCATTTCCGTGTGTTAGCCAACGGTGTGGAAATGACGGATATCGTTCACTACCGGATACCGCTTGGTATCCTTGGTGATATAGCGAACCGTGTGCTTGTGCATGCGCGTTTGCGTGACATATTTGATCACCGTTATCGCGTCTGCGCAGAAAGATTCAAATAGAATTATTTGGCCGCTTCTACAGAAGCCCAGTTCTCGTTCTTCTTGATACGAATGATCTGTGTTTCCGTAACCTTGAACTGTTTGGCAAGACTTGCAATGGGCTTTCCTTCGTTCAGTAATTTTTTTAGAAACATTACTTTGGTAAGCGTGAGTTTGTTGGCCCCGTTATCGGCATAATTATTTTCCTTCCGGATCTTTTTACGTTCGATCACGAAAGGGCTATGTTGCTGATGCGCTACGTTTTCATCTTTGGTCATCCATTTAAGGTTGGTGACCACGTTGTTCAGTTTATCAAAATCCAGGTGTGCAACAAATTTGTGTTCAGGAGATTCGGGGGTGAGGAATTTTTCCGCGACCAGGCGGTGCACCAAACCTCCAAAATTGATGGTGCGTTTATTTGTTTCCTTACGTAAAAAATTACTGTACACTTTTCTACGATCTGCACGTGTCTTCTCCGTGAGTTCAAGTTTTTCTGTCGCTTCAGCTCTTGCTTCATCAGTTGCAAACCTGTCGCGTATAACTTTTCTTAAATGACGAATCTCCTTATCGAGTGCATTCAACTCATCCTGGTAGACGTTAAATTTCTTCTCCGCTTCCGGAGAGCGTGGTTTAAACATTTTCAGGCGAATGATCCTGTAGCCGTTGATCATTGAGCCTTTTAATATCGTGTATTCTTCTTCGTTAGAAAAAGAACGTACGCGACCGAAATTAGATACCTGAATGTGAAGTTTGTTGGTGTAACCATCGCCCAGATCAACGTCTTTCCATTCTTCGCGGGCAAAACTGAGGGTGTTCAATACGATAAGTTTTTACAAATGATTAATTGGATTCAAAGCGTACGGAAGCAGAATTAGTTTGGTTGGAAACCGAACAACATTCATACCAGTAAGTCATCAGAGGGCCGGGGTTAGCTTGTCAGCCTTGATTAAGGATTTTTAGAGTAAGACTGAACAACAGGTCAAAGATACGAAGAATACTATCCGGGCATTCGGGTAATATATTTCTCAACTTGCTTTAATTGTTCAACTATTTGAGGTGTTTCCGGTTTAAATCCTTTGGCTTTGCGGAAATATTCTTTAGCTGCACGGAATTCTCTTTTATTCATCATGATAGAACAAAGTTGGAGATAAGCGGCTGCACTGTTTTCCTTATCCGGCAGACCGGCTTTGATTGCCTGGCGTATATACGATTCTGCCTGACGCATATCACCTTTCTGCATAGAGAGCATACCAAGCTGTAATTTATTCGGACCTTCAGCCTGTTTTGTAAGAGAACTGCCACCGAGGGCCAGGCTTTTCTTCATATTTTTTTCTGCGCTCTCATAATTCTGATCAACCATATCCAGGTTTCCTTTCAATGTGTAATACACTGAGCGAACAGGTTTAATAAGTAAACCGGGGAACTGAATTCCGTTGACGATGCGTTTGGCTTCTTCCATAT
>JAEWDG010000041.1 GCA_023390215.1 Bacteroidota bacterium
TTCGGCACACACCGGCAATAATTGCAAGGCATTGCCAGATCCCGATGATGAAAGATTGTTTCAAGCCGATCTGTTTTTCACAATCAAATCGCGGACGGGTAAAAGCTTTATCGATAAAGATCAGAAAAGCGCCGCCCAGCAATAAGGATACGGCAACAGTTGTGCTGCTTTCAAGTAATTGATCGATTTTATCACTCAAAAGGAATCCAAGTACCAGGGCCGGGATGCCCCCCACGATCAGTGTGAGATAGAAGTTCAGGTTACGGAAGTCGAAGAATTTTTTCCAGTACAGTACTACCACGGCCAGGATCGCTCCGAGCTGAATGGCGACAGTAAACATTTTTGTATACTCAGAATCCGGTACCCCCAGTAATTTCTCGGTTATGATCATATGGCCTGTTGAAGATATCGGCAGGAATTCGGTGAGGCCTTCCACAATTCCTATTATAACTGATTCAAAAAGATTCATAAGCGGGGCATAAAAAAACGCTGCATAAACAGCGTTAAATAAAAAAATGAAATATGATTATTTGGGTTTTTTCATAATGGCTACGATCTCAATTATGAAACCGGCAATAATAAGTATAGGCGCTACCGTTATACGGGTAGTACTGTACACTTCTTTGGGATCAAAAACTTTCGGATCATTACTCTTTCCCCCGGCCATCAGAAAGAATCCAAATGCGAGAACTAGCAGCCCAACCAGCATGAGAATATAGTTCTCCTTTCCAAACAGGTTGGTTTTATGAACAGGCGCGTTTTTTTGTCGTTGCATGAAAAGCGATTAAGTTTTGCAAGATACTAAACCTTTAATAAAGGTCGTCTAGCTTCATTCTCAGGTATTTGATCACAGAACGGTGTGTACTTGCCAGCGTGATCAAAACACCTAAAACGATAATGAAGCCGAAAAGAACGAACATACCCTTCGCATCCCGGAGGATCTTGAACGCCGGCATAAAATTTTCGATCAGTCCGATCACACCCCAAACAGCCGCAATGGCTATAAGCGCGGCGATAAGCCCATTCACGATAGCCCGCTGATCCATCGGCCTGGCGATGAACCATCGCGTGGCTCCGACCATCTGCATGGTTTTTATAAGGAACCTGTTGCTGTACATGGCAAGTCTGATGGTATTATCGATAGAGAAAACCACCAGGATGGTAAGCAATCCGGCCGTTATCAGGAAAAATATGGCGCCCGTTTTCACCAGACCGCTCACTTTGGTAACGGTTTCTGTAGGAAACTGAAATTCGGATATAACATTGGGATAGCTTTCCTGTAGCTGCAGCGCCAATCTGTCCAGGCTGTCTTTCTCTACATAACTCGCTTTTACATAAAAATCGATGCTTTCCGGAAGCGGATTATTTGAGAGAAATTGGGTCCAGGTGGTATCATTCTCTGCATTCCAGATCTTGATGGCTTTTTCTTTGTCAACATATTCTACCCTGTTAGCGTAAGGGATGGAAGAAATATAATTTCTAAGACTGTCAATCTGTTTTTTTGATGCGTCGCGGTTTAGCCATGCATGAACCTGAATATTTTCTTTAAAATAATCTCCTGTTTTGCGAAGGTTCAGGAAGAACCAACCAACAATTCCGAACAGGAAGAGAATCAGGGCTACACCAATGATCGCGCCTGTGTAACTTGGTTTCCCCTTTTTGCCGGAGAACTTGCCTGCTTGAGTCATAGTTAGAAATTAGATGGGGTAGAACTTGGCAAAAATAGAGGATTTGGGAGTTTGTTTTATTTTTGACAACCGCGAAACGATCACCAACCAAATATATTTTTAATGCTTTGATATAAGCATTTATTTATTTGTTAAAAAAGAATACCTGATTCCGAAGCGTTGAAATCTTTATTGCGGCCGGTTTTCAGAAAATCAAAATTGTAAAATGGAGTACGAGTTTAGAAGAATTGAGCAGTATTGGAACAACAAATGGAAAGAGGATAAGGTATACAAAGTTGAAAACAATTCAGCAAAACCAAAATATTATGTACTGGATATGTTTCCTTATCCAAGTGGGGCAGGTCTGCATGTAGGCCACCCTCTGGGTTACATCGCCAGTGATATTTACAGCAGGTATAAAAGATTGAAAGGGTTTAATGTTCTGCATCCTATGGGCTTCGACAGTTTTGGATTACCTGCAGAACAGTATGCGCTCGAAACTGGCCAGCATCCTGCGGAAACAACTAAAAAAAACATCGCGACATTCAAATCTCAGCTCGACAAAATTGGTTTCTGTTACGATTGGTCGCGTGAGGTGCAAACAAGTGATCCCGCTTTTTATAAATGGACACAATGGATCTTCCTTAAGCTGTTCAACAGTTATTACAGTACCACAACAAATAAGGCTGAACCCATCTCAACGCTTATTCGAAAATTCGAGTCGGCAGGCTCTGAAACTTTCACTGCTGATGAATGGAAAGCGTTTAGCGGAAAGCAAAAATCAGACATTCTGATGCAATACCGGCTTGCTTACAGCGCTTATGGCGAAGTGAACTGGTGCGAAGCGCTGGGAACGGTGCTCGCGAATGATGAGGTGATTAATGGGGTGAGTGAAAGAGGGGGACATCCGGTAGTGAAAAAGAAAATGCGCCAATGGTTCCTGCGCATTACGGATTATGCTGACAGGCTGCTGGCAGGGCTGGAAACCGTTGATTTCAGCGAAAGCATGAAAGAAATGCAGAGGAACTGGATAGGGAAATCTGAAGGCGCGGAACTGGAATTTGCAGTGGCAGGTTCGGGTAAAAAAATTCTGGTTTACACTACCAGACCCGATACGATATTCGGGGTGGATTTTCTTGTACTTGCTCCTGAACATGAGCTGGTGAATCAGATTACTACTGATGATCAACGTGCATCCGTAGACGCATATCTTGCTTATGTAAAAAGCCGCAGCGACAGGGAGAGGATGGCCGAAGTAAAACAAATTACGGGTTGCTTCACCGGCGCCTATGCCGAAAATCCATTTGATGGAAGAAAAATTCCTGTCTGGACCGCGGAATATGTACTGGCCGGTTATGGCACAGGTGCAATCATGGCTGTGCCCTGCGGCGATCAGCGGGATTTCTCGTTCGCTACATTTTTCAATATTTCGATCACAAATATTATTGGTGATCATTTCAACGGACAGGAAGCGAATCCAACCAAAGAGGCCATTTTACAGCATTCCGGTTTTTTGAACGGATTGAATATGCGGGATGCGATCAGCGTGGTGATGGATAAGATTGAATCTTCGGGTATTGGTAAACGTAAGGTAAATTTCAAAATGCGTGATGCGGGCTTCAGCCGCCAGCGTTATTGGGGCGAACCGTTTCCTATAACCTGGAAAGACGGCGAAGCGATCCCTATGGATGAAAACGAACTCCCCCTGGAATTACCGCATGTTGAAAAATACGGTCCGGGGCCCGAGGGCGAAGGACCACTTGCTAATCTCGTGAACTGGGTGAATACGCAGGATGGTAAAAGAGAAACTTCCACTATGCCCGGCTATGCAGGAAGCAGTTGGTATTTTCTGCGGTATATGGATCCGCATAACCGCGAAACATTTTGCGACCGGAGAGCGAGTGATTACTGGAACCAGGTAGATGTATATATCGGAGGAACGGAACATGCGGTCGGCCATCTCTTATACAGCCGTATGTGGACCAAGTTCCTGTATGATATGGATCTGATCTCATTTGATGAACCTTTTAAACGCCTTGTAAACCAGGGAATGATTCAGGGGAGCAGCCGTTTTGTTTACAGGGTTGAAGGAACAAATCAATTTGTTTCTAATGGTCTCAAAGATGAATACAAAATCGTTCCCTTACATGTTGACGTAAACATGGTAGACGGACTGGAGCTGGATATCGAAGCATTTAAAAAATGGAGACCTGATTTTGCAACAGCATCATTTATCCTGGAAGACGGAAAATATATCTGCGGATATGAAACAGAAAAAATGTCGAAAACAAAGTACAATACGGTTAATCCGGATGACCTTGTTTTGAAATACGGCGCCGACACTTTCCGCATGTATGAAATGTTTCTCGGGCCTGTGGAACAGAGCAAACCCTGGGATACAAAGGGCATTGAAGGCGTTCATCGCTTTCTTCGTAAATTATGGCGTTTGTTTTTTGATGAACAAAAAGGCATGCTGTGGACAAATGCGGAACCCACGGAAGCTGAATTAAAGTCGCTTCATAAAGGCATAAAAAAAATTGAAGAGGATACCGCACGTTTTAGTTTCAACACAGCGGTAAGTTCATTTATGATCCTTGTAAATGAATTGTCCGATCTGAAATGTCATAAAAAGCCGGTGCTGGAAAAATTACTGGTGATGCTTAGTCCGTATGCACCGCATATCGCCGAAGAACTCTGGCACCAGTTAGGAAATGAAGGAACAATACTGAGCGCAACATACCCGGTATTTGAACAGAAATATTTAATTGAATCAAGCAAAGAATATCCTGTATCGATCAATGGAAAGTTGCGGACGAATATCGTTTTGCCGCTTGATATGGAGCAGGCTGAAGTGGAATCAGAAGTTTTAAAAAATGAAGTTGTGCAGAAATGGATGGAAGGAAAACCAATCAGGAAGCTGATCTTCGTGAAAGGCAAAATGATTAATGTGGTCGTATGACAAAATCTGATTTAATAAGATCTCTGCTTCAGAATCATCAGGAAGAATTTCATACCATCCTTGCGTTGGAAGTTTTAAAAAAAGGCATCAGCCCAGTTGATCTTTCTGTTCATAATCCGTTCCTTCAATCCGGTTCTGCGGATGCACTGAATTATGTTTTGGAGAAAACCAGGAAAGACTCGGTGTCTGAAATTTTATATGGAGGGTATGCCGAGCGCAGAAATCTTTATGTTGCATCTTCTTTATTCAATCCGGCGTATCAGGAACCCAGGGATGTACATCTCGGTACAGATATTTGGGCTGATAAGGGTACAGAAATTTTTTCTCCACTTGGTGGTGTAATACATAGCATGGGTTTCAATGATCATCCCGGAGATTATGGTCCTACCATAATCGTGGAATACCAACTCGATGCGCAACGTTTTTATTGTTTATACGGTCACCTGTCATTCAACGACCTGGGTAAGATCCGTGAAGGTCAGTATGTAAATCGGGGAGAATTGATCGGTCACCTGGGTGGATTTAATGAAAACGGCGGTTGGCCACCGCATCTTCATTTTCAGATCATTATCGACCTTTCTCATTACAACGCTGATTATCCGGGAGTTTGCGCGCATTCGGAAAAAGCATATTGGCTGGGCAATAGTCCCGATCCTGAATTGCTGATCAACCTCGGCAGGTTTAGGTCAAAAGCTTAAACAAAGCCTGTCAAACGCGGAAATACGCTATTTTTACATGATATTTTAACGAACCCATGGATATAAAGCCAGGCCCGCTTTTGGCAAAGGTCGACTCACCTGCCGATCTTAAAAAACTTTCGAAGGAGCAAATGCTCCAGGTCAGTGATGAACTCAGACAGTATATCATTGATGTAGTAAGTGTCCACGGCGGCCATTTCGGGGCCAGTCTGGGTGTGGTCGAGTTGAGTGTAGCCCTTCATTATGTTTTTAATACACCTTATGATCAATTGGTATGGGATGTTGGACATCAGGCATATGGGCATAAGATCTTAACGGGCAGAAGGGATAATTTTATAAGCAACCGGAAATATAAAGGCCTCAGCGGTTTTCCTAAGAGGAGCGAAAGCGAATATGATACTTTCGGCGTGGGGCACTCTTCCACTTCTATTTCAGCTGCCCTGGGCATGGCGATGGCTTCCCATTATAAAGGTGAAACCGACCGTCAGCATGTAGCAATTATTGGTGATGGCGCAATGACTGCAGGTCTTGCGTTTGAGGCGATGAATCATGCTGGAATTGAAAAAAGCAATGTGCTTATCATTTTAAATGATAATTGCATGAGCATTGATCCAAATGTTGGTGCACTGAAAGAATATCTTACAGATATAACCACTTCTCATACGTACAACGATCTTAGGGACAATGTCTGGAAAGCATTGGGAAAATTGCCGGGTAAAAAGTTCAGCCGGGAAATGGCAAGCAAGATCGAATCCAGCCTGAAAGGTATCGTGAGTAAAAGCAGTAATTTGTTCGAAGCACTGAACCTTCGTTATTTCGGTCCCATAGATGGGCACAACGTGATTAAGCTTATAGATACCCTGAACGATCTGCGCGACATACCGGGTCCCAAGTTGTTACACATAAAAACCGTAAAAGGAAAAGGCTACGACCTCGCTGAAAAAGACCAAACCAAATGGCACGCACCCGGCTTGTTCGATAAAGTGACCGGAGAGATCTTTAAAAAAGTTTTCAATGCGCCGCAGCCACCTAAGTACCAGGATGTTTTCGGACACACGATTATAGAACTGGCGGAAATAAATTCGAAGATCATGGGTATAACACCTGCAATGCCCAGCGGTTGTTCCTTAAAATTCATGATGGAGAAAATGCCGGATCGTGCTTTCGATGTGGGGATTTGTGAACAGCACGCCGTTACGCTCAGCGCCGGTTTGGCAACACAGGGCATGAGGGTGTTCTGCAATATTTATTCGTCTTTCATGCAGCGTGCATACGATATGGTTATACATGATGTGGCGATTCAGAAATTGCCCGTGATTTTCTGCCTCGACCGTGCGGGTTTGGTGGGAGAAGACGGTCCAACGCATCATGGCTGCTACGACATTGCTTATATGCGTTGCGTCCCGAACATGATCGTGAGTGCGCCCATGAACGAAGTGGAGTTACGCAACCTGATGTATACTGCCCAACTGGATGAGAATAAATATCCTTTCTCGATCCGTTATCCGAGAGGAGAGGGTGTTATGCCTGAATGGCGCGTACCGTTCCAAAAAATTGAAATTGGTAAAGGAAGAAAATTAAAAGACGGAGAAGAGATCGCGGTACTTTCGTTTGGACATCCCGGAAATTTCGCTGCAGCCGCCATACGTGATATTAAAGCTGAAGGAATTAATCCTGCGCATTATGATATGCGTTTCGCTAAACCCCTGGATGAAGAATTGCTTCATGAAGTTTGTAGCCGCTTTTCAAAAATCATAACCATCGAGGATGGCACTGTAATAGGCGGTTTCGGTTCCGCAGTTCTGGAATTTATGAATGCGCATGGCTATAAAGCAGAAGTAAGGATCATGGGTATTCCGGATCAATTGGTTGAACATGGTACACCCAAACAATTGTATGAAGAGATCGGTTTGGATGCGAATGCGATCGCCGATCAGTTGAGAGCAATGGCGCATGTTAAGGTGAAATTAATGAACTAAACTGCTCTATATATAGAAAAGGGAATCCGCAGGGATTCCCTTTTTGTTTTTTAAAAAGTTCATCATGAACTCACATGACTTAACCGCATCGGAATTTCTATAGCAACCAGTTTAGCGTCTTCACTGGCTTCGATGCTAAACTCATTAAACTCGGATATTGCGATGGCGTCCCGTTTTCCCAGTTCCTCGTTTCCGATCCTTATTTTCCCATCTATCACCACCAGGTAGACGCCATTGTCGGCGAAGTTTTTCGTGTATGCCAGGCTGTTACCTTTATTTACATCGGCAAGAGAAAACACAGCGTCCTGGTTGATCCATAAACCGCCTGAATGTTCAAACGGAGAGACTACCGTTTGCCATTTATTCTGCCGTCCTTCCGTAGCAAAGGTTTTCTGATCGTACCGCGGTTCTATATTACGTTTTTTCGGAAATACCCAAACCTGGAAAAGATTCAAAGGTTCGGTTTTAGAGGCGTTGAATTCTGAATGTTGAACACCCGACCCGGCACTCATGATCTGGACATCGCCTGATTTAATTATGCCGGAGCCGCCTGCGTTGTCTTTATGCGCCACTGCCCCCTGCAGAGGTATGGTTACAATTTCCATGTTATCGTGGGGATGAGGGGGAAAACCCGCTCCCGGGGCAACAATGTCATCATTCAAAACCCTTAAAGTTCCGAAATGAATTTTTTTGGGATTGTAATATTGGCTGAAACTAAAATAATAATTAGCCTTAAGC
>JAEWDG010000082.1 GCA_023390215.1 Bacteroidota bacterium
AAACGATTGTGCAGCCGTTCCGCGCCGATGCTGGTTGCAGGGCCATGGCCACTATATACTGCGGTATCATCCGGAAGGGTTAACAACTGTTCATGAATACTGGAGAGCAGTTGTTCGTGATCGCCCATCGGCAGATCAGTCCTCCCTATACTCCGGAAAAACAGGGCATCTCCGCTGATCACAAAATTGCCTGCCTCATGATAAAAACTGATGCTGCCCGGGCTATGACCAGGGGTCAACAGAGCCACTAACTTCTCGTCACCCAACATAATCACCTCCCCTTCCTTAATAAAATCATAAGCACCTGTGTAATTGTCGAAGGGCAGATTGTACATCAACCCACTTGCGGGTGCAAAACGGATGACAGGAATTTCATTTTCGTGTATGCGAAGTGTTAGTCCGTATTTTTCAGAGATAAAATGATTACCGAAAACATGATCCAGGTGACAATGGGTATTCAGCAGCAACTTTGGCTGAAGATTATTGTCTTCTATAAACCGAACCAGGGTATCTTTTTCATGGTCGAAATAACATCCCGGATCGATAATGGCACATTCGTTAAACCGGTTGTAAATTAAGTAGGTATTTTCCTGTATGGGGTTAAATTCGAAAGATTTTAAGTGTAACATCCTTATTTAATCAATGGTTTTCGTCTATTAGTGTTAAAACGGTAATTTTAGTATTCATTACATCAACATATATGGCAAAGTTTGGTAGATTTTGTTTGATTATTGCTATCCTCCAGTTTTCATTCCAGAATTCTTTCAGCCAGGTGAATTCAGTAACCTTCGGCAAAAACCGGGTTCAGTATAAAAAATTCAAATGGTCATATTACCAGACCGAGAATTTCAATGTGTTTTTCCACCAGAATGGTCAGGAACTGGCGAAATTTATTGCCCAGGCAGCAGAAAAAGAACTCCCTCAAATTGAAGGGGCCGCAGAATACAGCCTGCAACGTAGGGCAAATATTATTTTGTATAACGATTTCGCTGAAATGCAGCAGACCAATATAGGTTTGGAAACTGACATCCTCAGCGCGGGCGGTACAACACAACTTGTAAATAATAAAATGGTGATCTATTTCGATGCCAACCACGCCAATCTGAACAAACAGATCAGGCAGGGCATAGCGGATGTAATCACTAAAAATGTATTGTTCGGTGAGGACCTTGGAGAAGTGGCAGGAAATCAAACCCTGCTCGACCTACCCAAATGGCTGACCGATGGTTACACGGCATATATCGGAGAGAACTGGAGCACAGACCTCGATGATGAACTAAAATCTGAAATGCTGAGTGGCAACTACAGCAGGTTTTCCTCTTTCGCTTTTGCAAGGCCCCAACTGGCAGGCCACGCATTCTGGTTTTATATCGAAGAGAAATACAAAAAAGAAAACGTTACCTATTTTCTCTACCTCGCCAGGGTGTATAAAAACCTGAACAAAGCTTCGCTTCAGATCACAAAGAAAAAATTCAATGAAGTACTGGCCGATTTCATGGAATATGAAGAAGATAAATATTACCAGGATATCACGCGCCGTAAAGCATATCCAAAAGGAAGTTATGTGGAAGGATTTGATATCAGCCCGCGACTGAATTACTACCGTTTCAACGTAAATCCGAATAAAAGAGATAATTCTTATGTAGTTACACAATACAAAAAAGGAATTGTCAGGGTCATCCTGAATGTGGATTATGAAAACAAAACGCTGCTGAAATATGGTGTGCGTACGTACGAGAATCAAATCAATCCCAACTATCCTGTTATGGCCTGGGATCCGAAAGGATCAAACATCGTAGTGATCTATTCCGAAGAAGGAAGATTGAAATTGTTTGTGTATGATATCATCACGCGCATCAAAAAATATAAAATAGATCTTACTAACGACTTCGACCAGGTGCAGGACGTAAAATATTTTCTAACCAACCGTAAACTGGTTTTATCAGCAGTGAAGGATGGTCATACGGATATTTATACCTACGACCTCGATAAAGAAAAAGCACAACAGATCACCAACGATGTGTATGATGACCTCGATCCTTCTTTTGTGGCCTTCCCGAATAAAACGGGCATTATTTTCTCCAGCAACCGTCCTGCTGCGGATGCAAGATCCGGCGACACCGTTCTTCCCAGCAACAACCGTTATAATGTTTTCATGGTTACCGATTTTGGCGATAAAGCAGAATTAAACCAGGTAACGCAATTATCCAATTTGAAATATGGAAATGCCCGTTATCCCATGCAGTATAACGGCAATCATTTCACTTTTGTGAGTGATGAGAATGGTGTGGGCAACCGTTGGGCAGGATATTTCACCACACAGAAAGAAGGATTGGACACTTTGGTTTTGATTGGTGATGATATTCTGCGTAATCCCAATGAAGCGCAGATTGACAGTACATTGAAAGTGTATAAGAAAACAGATGTCGATTCGGTTGCGATAGTTTCCATTACCAAAGATTCTGCATATACATTCCCGATCACAAACTATCAAAGTTCACTCGCAGAGACCCGGGTTGCAGGTGAAAATAACCAGGTAAGTGAAGTTACCCGGCAGAGTGATGAAAAAACACTGTATAAATTAAAGATCGACGAAGCTGCCCTACGCAACAGAAATGTGAGCGCACAACCAACGGCTTACATGAAAAAGCTGATGCGCGAGAGTATGCTCACGCAGAACAAAGCTGCGAATGTT
>JAEWDG010000121.1 GCA_023390215.1 Bacteroidota bacterium
ATCCTATACTACTCAGATAACCTGCGCCGATGGCAAAAGCGAAATTTACGTTTTTACGGTAAGCATCGATGTCGCTGGCTCTTCCTGCAAGATCATCCTTGGCGTTGATCAAAAACCCTAGCTGTGGACCTGCTTCCACACGAAAACCGGGACCGAACATATATTGGGCAAGTACCGGGATTTGGATAAAATCGAGATGCTCATCATGAACCAGATTGCCCGGGCCATTATATTTTGCCCCTTCGGTAGAGTAAAGTATCTCAGGTTGAATTGCCCAGTTCCTGTTCAGATGGATATGGGCCAACAAACCGCCATGAACTCCCACACGGGCATCATAATCAAAATTATCAGTGCGGAGATTCGAAAAATTCACCCCTGCTTTCAAACCCAGTTGAAGTTTTTGGGCGTTGACTGCAGTTAACATAAATAAGGGTAAGCAAATAAGAATTATCTTTTTCATGCAAATGTTTAGAGCCCGTAAGCCAAACATCATACCTAAACGTTTTTTAACCTTCCTGTGGAAATACTGGGCCATATTGTAATCTCCGGTCCCTCTTGTTTTTATTAGGAAACAGAACGTCATGGGCAGTTTCATAACCCTCATCAGCAATTTGTTCCAGCATCACCCGCGTGTTATTTTTACGAACAAGGTAGATAGCCACTCCCGCAGCTGCAACAGCAGAAAAGCCGAGCAAAATTTTTGTACTTAATTTCATATTTAATTGTTTCATCCGTTTTAAACTTACCAATTATCAACGGATTATATTTACCCGATATCCAATTACCTGCCAATTTTCACAGTTATTTATCACCCGTTTGAAATTTGAAAGTGCAGATGCGTTTTTACCAGGTAAAAATAGATATTAGGAATAGACATTCGAAAATTTACGACGTACAAAATCCATTGTTTGCGATGTTCTCATACATTATTTTTAATTCTGTTAGCATGATTCTTGTTTTTCCATAATAAACCGCTCCTTATGGCTAAAAACGGACCTATCCTTATCGTGGAGGATGACCTGGATGATCAGCAAACCCTGGAAGATGCATTAAACGAAGCACAGGTGGTGAATGAATTCGTGTTCTTCGACAACGCGACTGATGCCATGCAGTATCTTCAAACCACCAAACATGAGCCCTTTCTTATTTTTTGCGACGTGAATCTTCCAAAAATCGATGGCATCGAATTTAAACGTATGATAGATAATACGCCTGAATTACGTGCCCGGTCGATTCCATTTATTTTTTATACGACTTATATATCACAGTATGCCGTAAACGAAGCATACAGCAACCTGACCGTGCAGGGCTTTTTTCAAAAAAACAATTCGTATAAAGAATTAAGAGATGTGGTAAAAACAATAATTGATTATTGGAGCATCTGCCGCTTACCGGCTGCGTCAACGCAACCCAGGAACATAATCCCTTCTCATATACAACGGTAATGTAATTATACGGCGTTGCGCGCCGCATTTATTATCCCGAAAGAACAACGGATAACCAGTTTCTCAAAATCTTTACGTGCCTCCGTATCAGTTTCTTCCCTTAATCTTTTTAAACCATATTGCTGAATTGTTGTGATGGGCAGCACGATCTTCTCCCGCATTGAAATGGATAATTGTTCCACAGGATAGTCTTCCATTAATTCCTGATTTCCGGAAAGTCTCAGAACATAATTGCGGGTAAGAATAAATTCCTCATAAATATCCTTCCAGAGGTTTGCAAATTTGGATTCTTTAGACAGGTATGCAGTTAAGGGGAAAAAACATTTGTGCATGCTCATTTCACAATTGTCGAAAAGGGTCTTAAGAAATGTCGATTTATTATAAAGCCGTGCGAGTTCTTCAAACTTTCCGTTTTCTTCCAAAGCCTTCATCGCGGTACCAACTCCATAATAACCTGTAATATTCTGTTTCACCTGGCTCCAGGCACCCACATAGGGTATTGCCCGGATATCCTTCAACGTAAATTCATTTGCCGCTCTTCTGCTCGCAGGCCGGCTGGCTATGTTTGTTTCACTGTAATATTGAATAGGCGTGGCTTCGAGCAGATAACTGATCAGATCCGGATGATTTCTTAACTGCCTGTATTTTTCAAGGCTTTTTTGAGAAATAAATTCAAAAAGTGCTGCAGTCTCCGGCGACAGCGCATTCTGGAGGTTAGGAAACACTGTATTATTCAACCCTGCGGTGAATAATTGCTCCAGATTAAATTGGGCAGAGATATTTGTTCCGAATCCTGAACTTATGGTCTGTCCCTGGATAGTTAGCTGAATTTCCTTGTTGGAAATCTCCGGTCCCATCGAAGCATAGAACTTATGGGTTTTTCCGCCACCCCTCGAAGGAGGGCCGCCCCGGCCATCAAAAAATATGATATCGATTCCAAATCGTTTACCCGTTTCCGTCAAACTCTTCTTGGCCTGATAAATTGCCCAGTTCGCCATCAGATAACCACCGTCTTTAGTACCATCGGAGAATCCCACCATGATTGTCTGTGTATTTCCCCGCCTTAAAATATGGTCTCTGTAGCCGGGAATGGCGAACAACTCTTCCATGATCCCGGGTGCATGCTCGAGGTCGTCAACCGTTTCGAACAAAGGGACGATATCAAGCTTCATTTCATTCTTTTTCCACCCGGCGAGTAAAGCCAGACCATACACTTCAATTACGTTCAAAGCAGAATTGCACTGGCTGATAATATATCTGCAGCATCCCGCCTCGCCATTTTCCTTCTGAATGGATTTCATCGCCCTTAAAGATTCAATGCAGTCAGCCGCGCTCTCGTCCGGAAATTTCGAAACATTAGACCTGTTCACATCAAGTAAAAACTGAATCCGCTGCTTTCCATCCAGCGATTGATATTTTTCCTCAAAGCCATTTGCATTTGCGAGTTCAGCCAATGCGGCGGTATGTATACTGCTTTCCTGCCGGATGTCCAGCGTTGCAAAGTGGAAACCAAAACTTTTAATTTTCGAAATCAGATCATCTACCTGATCGATAAACAGTCCTGAGTGTTCATTTAAGACAATCTCACGAACTTCGTTTAACCTTAACAGTAGGTTTTCAGAATTCAGTCTTTCTTCCCCAGCCTGGGCTTTTAATTCTCCCTCCAGCAAATAAGAAATTTCGGCAAGCGGCTTTTCCAGGCCTTTAAAAGTGAGTCTCTTTCTGAGATTTTCAATATCGGACGCATAGCACCGGAGGATCGCCATTTTTAATTGTCTCGCCACTTCAAGCGTAATCGAGGCATTTACATTGGGGTTGCCATCTCTGTCGCCGCCGGGCCAGAAACCCAATCCGATCAGCGCGTTTGCACGGTTAAATGGACCGAACTCCCCATCAATGAAATGCATTATGTTCCCCACAGCTTTATAAAAAACATGTTCCAGGTACCAGATCAGGCTTTTTGCTTCATCAAGTGGAGATGGCTTTTCCTTGTTGAAAAATGCGGTTTTTCCCAACTGCTGCAAATATTCATTTACATCTGTAGCCCGGTTATCCCTGAGCGCGTCGGAAAGATCCCGGATGATACCCAGAACTGACCCGGGATAAAATTGTGTGGGATGCGCAGTTAATACAATACGCACTGCAAAATCATTCAGCTTTTGCTTTAACCTTTCTTCTGCCTGCCTTGCGGAAACATCTGAAGCCAGTTGTTGCAGGCTTCCCTGACCATCTACCTGGTTTACTTTTTTGAAGCCAGCGTCTTCCAGCGCATCAAACAATACAACCTGCCGTTCTGCATACTGGATGAAACGGAACATCAGGTCGAGACGGTCTTTTTCTGTTTTTGCGGAAGTGTGTTTATTGAAAAAATGCCCGATGATCTCGTCGGGCGAATATCCTGCTTTATATCCTTCTATACATTCATCGAGGAAAAGTGAAAGTAAAATTCCCGTTTTCTCAATTTTATGAAAAGGCAGAGAAATGAAGAGGCTGTTGTATAACTGAAAAGGTATGCCTATGTTTTCTTTGAACCGTTCAAGCGCGAGATGATTCCGGTAATCCATAATTGAAGATTAGCAGCCAAAAAACGGGCCGTTATAATTCGTATAACCTTACTAAGTTAAAAAAGAAAGCAGCCCGGAAGCTGCTTTATATTTTGGAATTATACCTCTTGTTTAGGTTCAGGCTTTGGGGCCTGGTTTTCTTTTGGTTTCGCAGGCACCTCTTTTTTCTTCTGAGGTTTGGGCGCAAACATAACGAGCATCCGCTTACCTTCCATTTTCGGCATACCTTCCAGCGCGCCTACATCCTTCAAACGATCAGCAAATTTCAGCAAAAGCAGCTCTCCTCTTTCCTTGAACATGAAGGCGCGTCCTTTAAAC
>JAEWDG010000264.1 GCA_023390215.1 Bacteroidota bacterium
TAATATGCTAAATCGTCCGGCACCAACAATCCACTACCAAAGCGTTTAGCGGCGCAAAAATAGGAATAAAACCCGTACCGGCAAAGCAATTAACGGAAAAATGTGACGCGGGTCAGGGCCTCAGTTCGAGCATAAAACCTGAATTAATTCCGGTAGTATTGCGGCTAAAACCCATTTTCTCCAGGAACTGAATATGGCCGCTATGCTCCATGCTATTGTATATCAATCTTCTGACACCCTTTGAAATAAGGAAGTTCCGCTCTTTATCGAAAAGAAAATCTCCCACTTTGAAGTCACGGTAACGTTTTGCAGTATAGTTAAGGTTTACCTGGGCCTCACCATTTTCCTTTACGTGGGCGCTGAATATATTGGCAACGGCAAGGTCGCGGAGGATGAAAAAATTTAGATTATTCTTCAGCATTGATTCATTAAACAGCGGATAATAGGTTTTAATGTCTTCCAGGTAAAAATCAATGAACCTGCGTGCCAGGGGATTATCTGCATCAAACTCAATAATATCGAATTTTTCTCTGCGCGTGAAAATCTGGCGGAGGTAAAAAGCATTAATGCCAAAAAGGATTGTATTCGTTATCAAAACGGGCCAGGCTTTTAGTATCAGCGCATATATAATAAAACAGACACAGCCTAAAAGGTTATAAAACCTGAAACGGATATCCGTTGTAACGATCAATGAAATAACAAGGAATAAAGAAGCAAGGTAACCCAGCCAGGGAGCTATTGTAGAAAACATGTTGCAATATTAAGGGTTTCAGAGGTTCAGGATGTTGAAGAGGGTCAAGAGGGTCGACGATGATAGATTTCAATTCCGGATGCTTTATATCTTAATACTAAACACTAAGTACTATTAGTCTCTTATGGGAAGTTCAAGAGTTCAAAAAGCTCAAGGCGTTCAAGCGGTTCAACGTTGAATGTACGAAATACTTTTGGTCTGATTTATTAAGCCCTGTTTATCCGCTTTCTTAGTAAGATCACTTTAAATTTAACATAATCGTAAATCATGCCGTTGAAAAGGAGTGCAGCGGGGACTATCAGTGAGAACAACTGTATCCTGGCATATAACATCCCGCCCAGAACACCACCCAAAAAGAAAAAGGCAATTATGGTGAGCCGGAGGCGTATAGAGGAATTCAATTTTTTCTTTTGCTCAGTTTTTCGAAAGAAAAAAAGCTGCGAAAGTTCAATGCCCAGATCGGTGAATAAACCGGTGAGATGCGTAGTGCGTACGACTGCATTTGAAATTGAAGTAACCAATGAATTCTGCAATCCCATAGCAAATAATAAACTACACGCGATAAGATCGGGATTGCTGTTTACGAACCGGCTTTCGAGTAAAGCAACGAGTAGGAGGATAAACGCCTCAATACCTGTAGGGATAAGGTACATGAACCGTTCATTTCTACGCGATATTATTTCAACAAGCAGACTTGAAAAAAAAGAACCGAGAAAAAAGGAAAATATGTAAAGGAAGAATACAAACGCAAGCCAGAAGTTCAACTTATACACTTCATCTATAAGGAAGGCAAAATGTCCTGTTACATTTGTTGTTAAACGTTGTACCGATAGAAATCCCACAATATTTACCACCCCCGCAACAAAAGATAATAGAGAAGCTATCCGAAGGTTATGCTTAAGGGTGCGGGTTTCCCCAATATGTCTGAACATTCAATCAAAGATGAGATTTTGGACTCATATAATTTATGATCAGGGTATCACAGAAGCGCAATTCACCAATCCGGCATGGTATTTCAACTAAAATAAAGATGGCAACAAATCTTTTTAGTAAAATAAACTGGAAATCGACCATCATCGCGTCTTCCATAGCTGCAATTCTGTTTTCAATATGTGCAGGTGTCTATATCAGTAAGGCTGATTATGTTGATTCGTGGATTTTATATCTCGGTTCAGTGCTGTTTTTTTTCAGCACTGCGTATTTTATTACTGTAACCAGCCGTCAGCGTGGCTGGAATGAGAGTACAATTTCGCTGGTATTTGCGGCCCAGGTAGCCACCATGCTTGGAATCCTGATTTCTGTTGTATTAAGCCTGCTTTTGCTGTTAATAATGACCCCTCATTTCATACTACCCGGAACTGCAGAAAAAGAACTCATAAATGCACCGGCCTCGCAATTCAAAGGCGCAACTGATGGGCTTGTGTTCAAAGTGCTATTCGCAGCAACTGTAGCGAATTTTTGCGGTGGCTCTATTGCGGGAGTAACGATACCTTTCTATTCGAAAAGAAACCAGATGAAGGATAACCGTGAACCAACTCCCATGCAGCAAAAAGATCAGACATATTTACGGCACGAGCACTCTGCAAACTGAGGAAAAGTTTATAAAACATTCAACGGCTATTTTTCCATGTAAAAAATCTTCCTTTGCATGAATGAAAACGCGGTTCTTTCTTATTCTACTGCTTAATTTTTTAAAAGTTTTTTATTGCTCCGCACAATCGGATACTTCACTCCCTGAGCTGGCCAGAGCCAACCAGGAAGACTTAGAAACGGTAGCAGCTAAACCTAAACATTTTGGTTTTGTTACAAAAATGCCCGGGGACCTGAAGCGATTCGGTAGAAACAGCTTTTCTAAAAAAAATCTAACCGGCTTAGGAATTATTACTGCCAGTACAGGTATTCTCGTGCTTGCTGATCCGCTGCTCACAAAAAATCTTCAGCAGGTACTGCAGACAAACGGCATATCAGGTAAGGAGTCTTTTTCGCCGGTTTTTGAAATAAAGACGGGAGGGAAATCTACCCATATAGGAAAATGGCCAAAGAACCTGAACACCGCTTTTTATAATCTCGGACAGGGTTCCACAGTTATGTATATGGCCGCAGGTTTTTATATTTTAGGAAAGATCAATAAAGATTACCGTGCCTCACAAACCGCCGGTCAACTCGTTGAATCATTTATCGCCTTAGGGTTGATCACCCAGGTAATGAAATACAGTTCAGGAAGAGAAACCCCTGGCAGGGCAAGCTCAGCGCGGGGAATCTGGAGGCCTTTTCCGGCTTTTTCAGATTTTCAAAACAATAAACCCCGTTACGACGCTTTTCCATCAGGACATCTATCTACTTTAATTGCTGCGATTACCATCATTTCGTCAAACTATCCTGAAAAAAAATGGATCCTGCCGGCCGGTTACTCACTGGCAGGGCTATGCGCAATTTCCATGATAAACAATGGTGTTCACTGGGCTTCCGATTATCCGCTGGCATTCGGTCTCGGTTATGGCCTGGGCAAAGCCATTACGTCCAGAACTTTTGAAAAAAAGAAAAGACAACCTGCGGCTGTCTTGCTGTATTAATGTGATTTTCGCGCAAACCTGAATTTGAACCAGATCAACACCAGTGAAAGTAAGCAGATAATGGAGTTGCAAATGATCACAGGCCACAACATTCTCCCCACTCCATAAATCAGCCAGATAACCGTGCTGCTGAACACGATCAACATCATGGTGAGGCTGAGGTCTCCTGCACTTTTTGTTTTCCAGGTATGATACACCTGCGGTATAAAAGTAATACTGCTAAGTACAGACCCCAGGTGGCCAACAACATCGATCCATTCCATGATTATTTTTCCATCTGTTCTATCACCGCATTGGTAACTCCGGTAAACGAGAACCCGCCATCGTGGAAAAGATTTTGCATGGTAACCATCCTGGTGAGATCGCTGAACAGCGATACGATATAGTTGCCACATTGTTCCGCAGTCGCATTTCCAAGCGGGCTCATTTTTTCTGCATAACTGATAAATCCATCAAATCCTTTTACGCCGCTTCCCGCAGTTGTTCTGGTTGGCGACTGTGATATTGTGTTTACACGAACATGTTTTTTTACACCATAATGGTAACCGAACGACCTGGCTACACTTTCCAGCAATGCCTTCGCGTCAGCCATTTCATTATAATCAGGAAACACCCTTTGTGCAGCGATATAGGTGAGCGCTACCACGCTCCCCCACTCGTTAATGGCATCTCTTTTCATACAGGCGGCGAGCACACGGTGAAGGCTCATTGCAGATACATCCAGGGTTTTGCTGTTATAACCATAATCAAGTTCAGTGTACGGTATTCCCTTCCGGACATTTACACCCATACCAATGGAGTGAAGCACAAAATCAAAACCGCCTCCAAAATGCTCCATCGACTTAGTGATCAGGTTATCAATATCATCAGCATTGGTTACATCACAAGGTATCACCTGCGCATGAATTTGTTCTGCAAGTTTTTTTACCTCTCCCATGCGCATCGCAACCGGGGCATTGGTAAGTACAATATCTGCGCCTTCTTCATGGCATTTAATCGCAGTGATCCAGGCAATGGATTTTTCGTCCAGTGCGCCGAATATAATTCCCTTTTTTCCTTTGAGTAAGTTGTATGCCATTATTTGAATTTTATTGAGCAGTAAAATTATACGATTTTAAGAAGTTGAACACATTGAACTTAGGATGCAGCTACGAAGCGCTTCACCAAATAGATCATCAACATTTTAAACAACAGTACGATTACGATGATAATCAGAAAATGAATTAAAAAATACAATAGCAGTCCTGCCAACGATGCTTCGGTATTTAATTTCACCCTAAGCCATTTCCCGAATTTCCAAACAGCTACTGAGGATACCACAAGGAAAGCAATAAGCGCAAACTGGATCAGGGTCTTCATTAGTTCCTGATCATTTCACGCGCATTCTCCAGGGTAACTGCGGAAGGTTTTTCTCCACCCAACATTTTGGCTATAGCCAGAATGCGTTCATCTGCATCAAGCACGCGGATACCGGTAGAAACGCGATCGTTTCTTATTTCTTTGTACACAAAATAATGGGTGCCTGCCCGGGCTGCAATCTGAGGCTGATGTGTGATCGCGATCAGTTGATGGCC
>JAEWDG010000135.1 GCA_023390215.1 Bacteroidota bacterium
TTATCTGGCTGGTTAACCAGGTGGGTGATAATGGAATCGAACGAGCACAATACCAGGCATCGAATGCGGAACTTGCTTCCATCCGGTATAATACGGATCGTACCACTTATATACCTGCCAATCCCCCTGCTGTTGGTCAGAGCATACCGAGCGGTTCAAGTTATAGTGCAACAGCAAATGATTTCAAAATGCCACAGGTTTGGCGTTCTAATATTGCCCTGGAAAAGAAACTTTCCAGCAACCTGGTCTTTAGTTTCGAAACCATTCTCACCAAAATGCTCAATAACGTGTACTACCGCAATGCCAACCTTGGAGCGCAGGCAGGTACACTCGGCGGGGTTGCAGATAAAAGACCAATTTATAACACGCGTCTTAATTCAGCGGTTAACCGTATGATGGTGCTGGACAATACAAATAAGGGGATCAGCTTTTCCGTAACACCCGGTTTACAAAAAACCTTTGGTAAAAACTGGGAAGCTATGATCGCATATACATATACAGCAGCATTTGACGTGGCGATCGGATCCAGCGATCAGTCTGCCAGTGGCTGGACTACAAATAATATTTCCGGAAATCCGAATAACCCTGAACTTGGATATTCAAATTTCTCTGTACCACATCGCGTTGTAGCATTCGCCTCTTATAAATTTGAATACCTTAAAAAATCACTTGCAACAACAATCGGTTTATACTATGCAGGATCCAACCAGGCGCGTTTCGATTACCGTTATAGTGGCGATATCAATGGAGATGGAGCAGTGAACGATCTGATTTATATTCCGAAAGACGCAAGCGAAATCAAATTCGTTGATGGATTTAAATCAAACGGAGTTACCTATACTGCCCAGCAACAAAGTGATGCTTTCTTCGCTTATGTTGCGAAAGACAAATACCTGAGTAAACACAAAGGTCAATACATGGAACGTTATGGTGCATTGTTACCCTGGGCACATGAAGTTGACCTACGTATTCTCCAGGATTTTTCTCTGAAAATGGGTAATAAAAAACACACGCTACAGGTTAGCGCAGATCTTACCAACCTGCTTAATTTGATCAACAGCGATTGGGGATTCCAGTACAATTATAACTTTGGCGCCTTCCAGGATCAGGCACTGCTCGGTCTTCCTTCTTCCAGCAATAATACTGGCGGAGAAACCTATAATAAGGCAAATCCGAAATATACCTTTGATCCTTCCGGACCTAAAAAAGCATCTTTACCCGATTATTCCATATTCAGTACCTGGGGACTTCAACTCGGCGTACGTTACTTGTTCCAATAAGCTGAAACGTATATGATAGTAAAAGCCCCTGTAAATGTACAGGGGCTTTTCGTATATAAGTCACCGTTAGTTGCCGAAGGCCCACTCAAGAAATACAGGAAAAGCGGTGGCCCAGGTTCGAACATCATGTTTACCGTCCGCGAGTTCCAGGTAGAGTATATCTTCATCCTTATATCCCTTGTTCCTCAGTTCGCGTATCAGGCTTTGCGTGTCATCGATGGAATCAATGATACCGTTCTTATTTCTGTCGGCCGTTTCGTCTTTTGTTCCAACCTCAAAAAAGAATTTCAGCCAGGGGTAATGAGCTCCTTCCCTCACCTGACGGTGCATGATGCGGTCAGTTTCCTCATTAAAGTCGGGATCTTCCTGATCACGGTCTCTCCACCAGAAAGATCCGCTGAAAGCACCACACACATAAAACTCATGGGGATGATTCCATACAATATCCATAGCCGTCAAACCTCCTAAAGAAAATCCCGCGTAAGATTTACGGTAAAACGATTCTATCTGATAATGTGTTCTGAGATAGGGCAACAATTCTTCAAAAACAAACCGGTTGAATTTAGAGGCGTTCTTTCCCCGTCCATCATAATCCCGGATCCGGGCTGTACCATATTCATTCTTCCGGTCTGGTGAACAATGAACACCCACACAGAATACGGGCCTTATACGGTCTTCGGTAAATAATTCTCCGATGATATCTTCGAAACCCATGGTCCGCAGATCCTGTCCGTCATTAATTAACAGGAGATCCGGGCCGGGGCCGTAATCGCCAGCCGGTGGGATATAGCAATCAACTTTTACGTCGCGCTTGAGAAATTCAGAGGTTAAGGTATGATGATCCAACTTCACACAGTTGGTACTCCCTGCAAACATAGCCTTCAAAAATAAGCAAAACAGTCGCTAAACATGCGATATTCCGTATAAACATAATTTGTTTTTCTGCCCCTCTCAATATAGATTTGGTGAACAACTGCTCACAAACTATCAACTCAATCTACATGAAAAAAATCGGCGTATTGTTCGGGAAGGAGAGAAGTTTTCCCATGGCTTTAATTGACAGGATCAACAGCATGAATATCGATGGTATTATAGCTGAACCTGTAAAAATCGATAAAGTGATGCAGGGTGAACCTACGGAATATGCCGTGATATTCGACCGCATTTCGCAGGATGTTCCATTTTACCGCGCATACCTGAAAAATGCAGCGTTGTGCGGCACGGCTGTAATCAACAATCCATTTTGGTGGAGCGCTGATGAAAAATTTTTTAATAACTGCCTGGCAACAAAGATTGGCGTTCCTGTACCCAAAACAGTGATTCTTCCTTCCAGGGAACTTCCTCCAGATACTTCGGCGGAATCTTTTTCCAACCTTTCCTATCCTATGGACTGGGACGCGATATTCAGCTACGTGGGCTTCCCGGCATATATGAAACCCTTTGCCGGCGGCGGATGGAAGAGTGTGTATCAATTGAACAGTGCAGATGAATTTTTCGAGAAGCATGCAGAGACGGAACAACTGGTGATGATGTTACAGGAAGAGATAAAGTTTGAAGAATATTATCGTTGTTACTGTATCGGCGGTAAATACGTACGCATCATGCCTTACGAACCAAGAAACCCGCATCATCTGCGGTACGTGGCCGATTTCAATCCATCTCCTGAAAGGTTTAAACAGATGGAAGATATTGTTCTTCGGATCTGTACCTACCTGGGATATGACTTTAATACGGTAGAACTCGCCGTGCGCGACGGTGTTCCATATGCAATCGACTTCTGCAACCCTGCGCCAGATGCCGAGCGCACCAGCGTGGGCGAAGAGAATTTCCAATGGGTAGTTGAAACTTCTGCAAAGTACGCGGTGGAGAAAGCCAAAGAACATAAACCCAATGTTGATAATCTTACCTGGGGTAAATTCATCAGGCGTGCAGCCAAAGGCGAAAAATTGATTTAATCGTAATACCAATACTTACTGTTAATGGCAAACCTGTCGTACAAGCATTTCACACTCGGTGTGGAGGAAGAATATATGGTGATAGATCCCGTGACGCGGGAATTAAAAAGCCATGAACAGAAAATTGTTCATGAGGGGCAAAAGATCATAAAAGATAAGGTGAAAGCAGAGATGCACCAGGCTGTGGTGGAAGTGGGTACAGACATATGCGCCGACATTGATGAGGCTTTTATGGATGTAGCTACCTTGCGTAAAACCATCAGTGGCATCGGCGAAGAACTGGGGTTATGGGTGGGCGCGAGTGGTACGCACCCGTTTTCCCATTGGGAGCGTCAATTGATTACTGATCACCACCGGTACAGCGAGATCGTAAACGAATTGCAGGAGGCAGCACGCAGCAACCTGATCTTCGGACTTCATGTGCACGTAGGCATGGAAAGCCGGGAAATGGCCATTCATATTGCGAACAGCGCCAGGTATTTTCTGCCACATATCTATGCGTTGAGTACAAACTCACCCTTCTGGGAAGGAAGACAAACAGGTTATAAATCATTCCGGACAAAAGTGTTTGATAAATTTCCGAGAACAGGCATTCCGGATTATTTCGAGAGTATCGAAGCCTATGATAATTATGTTAAGCTTCTGGTGAAAACCAATTGCATCGACAATGCAAAGAAAATATGGTGGGATCTGCGGGTTCACCCATTTTTTAATACAGTGGAGTTCAGGATCTGCGATATTCCGATGACGGTTCATGAAACCATAACGATCACCGCTTTGTTCCAGGCTATCTGCGGTAAGCTGTATAAACTGAGAAGCCAGAATCTGAATTTCATGATGTATTCCCGCGCCTTGTTGAATGAGAACAAGTGGCGGGCCAGCAGGTATGGCATTGATGGAAGCCTGATAGATTTTGGAAAAGAAAGCGAAGTGAATACCAGGGTGCTGATATATGAATTACTGGATTTCGTGGATGATGTGATCCCCCATTTTGGCAGCCGGCATGCGGTTAATAATGTACACAAAATGCTTGAAAACGGTACGGGAGCTGACAGGCAGCTAAAGATTTACGAAGAAAACAGAAATCTGGAATCAGTTGTAGATTATATACATGGAAGTTTTCTGGAAGGATTATAAACGAAGCGAATTTTGCCTTATATTTGCAATCCGAATTTTTTCCGGAAACGGATAATTTTCTGGCTGTCAGCTCATCCCGGTATCCATCGGCTAATAGAGCACACCCCGACTAAGGCATCGGGGAGGTTTTAGGAAGAAACTGACGCAGGAAAACATAAAATGGCTGCGTAGCTCTCCCGATAGCCATCGGGAGAATAGAGCACCCCGACCTCTGGTCGGGGAGGTTTTAGG
>JAEWDG010000305.1 GCA_023390215.1 Bacteroidota bacterium
GTCTGGGATTGTAATATGTTGTTCCAATTCCCGCACTCATACCCATGGCAAAGGCGGTGGTATATGAATATTTGAGAAAAGGGTTTTTATCGATAATGGAATCGAAAGCGGGGGTTTTGGTCAGATAATTAAATTCAAAATTCAAAGGTTTAACCGTCAGCTTCCAGTTCTTCTTATTTAACCAGTTCCATCCGGTTGAGAAATTTGCTGATTGCAACGCAAAAAGATTCAGCCGGTTTGTGTAAGCGAGATTGGTATTAAAAAATGTTTCTCCTTTTTTGCTGTTCATATAATTCCTGCCTCGGTAACTGCTGTTCCTGTTCGCAGTCCCTGAAATAGTGGGGATTAACCTGGGAATGGAAATATTATTGCTGTAGCTGAATTCATTCGAATTGATCAGCCCTCCATTGTTATTGTTGTTATTGTTGTTTAATTCCACACCCGCTCTTAATTTGTGCGTCATTCTTATTCCCTCACGGCGCATGTTTCTGTTGGTTAGAGAGAGATTTCCGGATACTCCGAAAAGATTTCCGCCAATCACTGCGGCGGTTTTGCTGGTTGAATAACTGACTTCAATACCTGATTCAAATCCAAATTTCTTTGCCGGCAATAACTCAATGATCAGGTCTAATGAATCTTTACCCGGCACCTCTACAGTGGTGATGTCCACACGGTCCCATATACCCGAAACTGTAAGGTTGGTGATCGTGCGGTCGATATCCGACTGCCGGTAGAGTTGTCCTTTTTGTAACTGAATATTTCGCATCAGAAATCCCGTTCTCACGATCGGGTTTCGGTATCGTAAAATCAAATTTCTTGTGGGCCGCTGAAAGATGGTTGTCGTATCGAAGAAATTATCTCTTGGACGAAAATCGGGGAGTACATAGATTTTCCTGATATAAAAACGGTCTAAACGGGTTGTATCTTTAGGCGGATTTAATACAAGGGCCAGTCGGATCTGAGGGCTGTCGATCTGTCTTTGAGCCTCAGCAAGTAAGCGAAGTTGTTCAAACGGATCGTCGCTGATAGTCGTTAATGCTTCTATTGTAGTATCACCGCGCATTTTTAATTCCGCTGCTGTGAATTTGTAGTAGCCATTGTTTCTAAAACTATCCACCAGCCTTCCTATTTCTCCTATCACAGCCGTTTTGGTAAAGGGTTGATTTTCCCTGATCAGCGACTGTGGTTTTATTTTTAATGCCAGTTCCTGCAGATCGGGTTTTCGCAAACGGTAACTGAGTGTATCAATTAAGGTTGGCTTGCCAGGCTCGACTGTATATTTTACATATACTTTCTTTCCGGAAGTATCCGCCCTGAAATTGACCTTCGCATCAAAATATCCCAGATGAAACATTGATCCTTTCATGTTCTTTGCAGACAAAGCGGAATACCCGGAATCGTAAGGGGGCGGTTTCCTTATAATATGAAAGAAGATCAGGATATCTTTTCCCGGCACTTTAGAACTGTCCTCCAACTGATTGGCCAAACGGCTTTCAATATCAGATTTCTCCTGCCTTGTAAAATTTCCTCCCTTAACTTCAATATTCGTTTTCCGGAGATAAGGTTGAGCCGGTGCTTTTCTTACAATGGAAACGGTACAGGAGCTAAGTATGGCAAGCAGAAAGATAAAAGCGATGAATAAATTATTCCTTCCTGGTACCGGAAACATCAATTGATTCGAAATGGTGAGTAAATCTACAGTCAAATATATCCAAAGTTTACAGCAGAAAAAATTCAGAGACGCGGATAATGTGTTTGTCGCAGAGGGTCCGAAGCTTGTTTCGGAACTGTTTGCGTCGGGTACCTTCAGGCTCAAAGCAGCATATGGTACAGCCACGTGGATGGAAGAAATATACGGCGATAGGGAAACATCGGAAATCGATCCCGTTTTCGAAGTATCAGAAGATGAACTGGAACGGATGAGCGGATTTAAAACGGCTAATAAATGTCTTGCGGTTTTCGAAAAAAGAATAAGCGGAGTTCCCGTACCCACAGATGAATTGATGCTGATGCTGGACGATATCCAGGATCCCGGCAACCTGGGTACCATCATTCGTACCGCTGACTGGTTTGGTGTTTCTCAAATCGTTTGTTCTAAGGCTACGGCAGATTGTTATAATCCAAAAGTCGTTCAGAGTACCATGGCTAGCCTCGCTCATGTGGAGCTTCTGTATACAGACCTGGAAAGCTGGCTGGATCAGCACGAAGAAAAACAATTGCTTTGCGCGACTCTCCATGGCGAACCATTAAGCACTGTTGAAAAAGCTCATAACCAGGTTCTGGTTATCGGAAACGAATCAAAAGGAATTAATAAGGAACTGCAGGGGCGGGCATCCCATTTAATCAGTATTCCTAAATTCGGACGGGCCGAATCATTAAATGCCGCAGTGGCAACGGGTATTATCCTCTCACATTTTTCGGGTATGCGTTAACGAAATTGGATTGCGCGAACGGTATTTACTCTTTTGATGATCATCGTAGGAATGATCAGCGTAAGGAAGCAGATCAGAAGTGAAACTAAACAGACTGCTATTACCTGCCACCAGATTATTTGGGCATGGGCCGTACTCATATAATAAGCTTCTTCATTCAGTTTTATCCATCCTGTTCTTTCCTGTATCCAGCAAATGCCTAAACCCAGGGCAAGACCGGCCAGCGTTCCCACTATAGCGATCAAACTTGTATTGTAAAGGAAGATTTGCTGAATCGTCCAGTCTGTAGCGCCCAGCGCTTTAAGTACACCCGTCATTCTTGTTCTTTCCAATACAAGAATGATCAGACAGGTAACAAGATTTACCGCGGCTATCACCATCATTATGATCAACAGAATGTTTTTCACCTGTGCCTGCAAATTGAGCCAGTCGAAAATATTCGGATAGATCTTTTTGATGCTTCTGCTATACCAGAGATCCGGCAGTTCACTGTAAATGGTTGAAGAAAGGGTATCTGCGAGTTTGTAGTTATCCAGAAACAATTCATATCCCCCGATCTGATCTCCCTCCCATAAATTCAGGCGGCGGATAAGATTAATATCACAGATCGCGAAATTTTGATCATATTCTTCTATCCCTGTTTTGTATAAACCTGATATATGAAGGGGTCTCGCTGTTTTACTTCCATCTTCTCTGAAAAAATATACGATCAGCCGGTCGCCGGTTTTTACCTGCAGCTGATTCGCAAGAAAACTGCTGATCACAATTTCTGAACTATAACCGCTGTCTTTAAAATTCAGCCAATGGCCATTTATCAGAAATTTATTCATTCTGCCAAAATCAAAACTGCTGTCTATCCCTTTGAACATCGCGCTGCCAATATCTGTTTCCGATTTTACAATTCCTGATTTTGTGGCATACCGTTCAACGGATCTCACGTGTGGTACCGCACGGAGAAATTTTTCAACCGAATCATTTGCCTGGAAGGGGTACTCTTCTGCGACATTTACCCGGTTTTCTATATCCCGTTGAACGCGTATGTGCCCCCAGAAACTGAATACCTTATCGGAGATCACCTGTTGAAACCCATTGAAAAAACTTAGTGCCACGATCATTACGGCAACACTCAACGCCGTGGCGGCAATGGCCAATCTGATAATAAAACGTGAAAAAGTTTTGCGCCTTAGAGAGGAAATGCGTTGTGCTATGAAGACCGAAACGTTCAAACAGGGAAATTTGCTATCTTTCAAAAGTAATTAATTAGGCATTAAATCAATTTCATGATCCGCAGGCTCCTCCTGTTTTTATTTTTTTCCGCAGTTATTTTTATTTCGAAGGCGCAGGTTGTTGAAAGGATATATAAACCATTTATTCAAACAGCCCAACTATTCAAATCCGGGGATCAGCAGGGTTTTCCGGTCTGGACTTTAAACTCTTCTGACCGCCTTCAACTTGAATTCGATGATCTGGAAGGCAATGTGAAAAGTTATTACTACAGTTTCCTGCTTTGTGATTATAACTGGAACCCGGCGAATCTCAACCCTTTTGATTATATCAAAGGATTTACGCAAAACAGAATTTCCACTTACCGGTATTCTTCGATTGCGCTTGTACGTTATACTCATTATCAGGCTAGTTTGCCTGATGCGAACGGAATGCCAACGAGATCCGGAAATTACCTGCTGAAAGTTTATCTCGATGGGGATACTTCGAAGCTGGTTTTCACAAAGCAGATGGTGGTGCTGGATCCGAAAGCAGCGGTTTCCGGACAGGTTGTTCAACCACTGTCAGCAAACCTGTTCAGCACCCATCAAAAGATACGTTTGTCAGTGAACCTCGGCGGACTCAGCACTTTCAGCGCTGCACAGCAAATTAAAGTTGTGATCTTGCAGAACAACCGATGGGATAATGCAGAAAGGGACATTCCTCCAACATTTGTGCGGGGCAATATGCTTGAATTTAATTCGGAAGACCATGCGATCTTTCCTGGTGGAAAAGAATTCAGATGGCTGGACCTGAGAAGTTTTCGCCTTCAAAGCGACAGGGTTGACCATGCGGATTATACAAAAACCAGCACAGATATTTATGTAAGACCCGATGTGGACCGTAATGGACAGAGATATGTGTATTACCCTGATTTTGACGGGATGTATAACATCATGACTTATGAAACCATCAATCCGTTCTGGCAGGGAGATTACGCAACAGTACATTTTACTTTCGTTACGCCTAACGGTGAGCCATATCCTAACCGCGATCTTTATCTCGGCGGCTCTTTTTCCGACTGGGGTAATTCTGATACCTGGAAAATGAATTTCAATGAAGATAAAAGAGTATATGAGGGTTCGGCTTATCTGAAACAGGGCTATTATAGTTACAATTATATTTCAGTTGCAAAAGATAATCCTCAGGACAGAAAGGATATGGAAGGAAATTATTGGGAAACCCAGAACCGCTATGTGGTGCTCGTTTATTACAAGGGATTTTCAGACCGGAATGATCAGCTCATTGGATATAGTTCTCTGAATTCAAGGAATGACCGGCCCGGCTTTAGTTTTTGATAAACAGGCAGAGTTGCCTATTTTTGCCGCGGCAAGTCTTATACGACCAGCTCCTGTTGAATCCCCCAGGACCGGAAGGTAGCAAGGGTAAATGGTTGAGCGGTGCGATGTAAGTAACTTGCCTTTTTTATTGCCCTCTCATACCGGCTTTTTACCTTTGCCGGAAATCATAAAAACAAAAGCATGAAATTTTTCATTGATACAGCCAACCTCGACCAGATCAGGGAAGCTAACGAACTTGGGATTCTCGATGGAGTAACAACCAATCCTTCACTGATGGCTAAAGAAGGAATAAAAGGTCAGGATGCGATCAATAATCATTATAAAGCCATTTGCGAAATGGTGGATGGTGATATCAGCGCGGAAGTGATCGCAACCGATTTCAAAGGAATCGTGGAAGAAGGCCAGAAACTGGCAAAAATTCATGAAAATATTGTAGTGAAAGTGCCAATGATCAAGGATGGCGTAAAGGCCATAAAATGGTTTACCGATAATGGTATTCGAACGAATTGTACACTGGTATTTTCGGCTGGCCAGGCCATCCTGGCTGCGAAGGCAGGTGCCTCATATGTTTCCCCCTTTATCGGAAGAATTGACGACAGTGGTTGGGAAGGAATCGATCTGATTCACCAGATCCGCCTTATATACGATGTGCAGGCTTTTTCAACTGAAATTCTTGCAGCTTCCATCCGTACAGCCAACCATATCACCAAATGTGCTGAAGCTGGAGCTGATGTATGCACCTGTCCGCTTGATTCAATCCTTGGGTTACTGAAACATCCGCTGACGGATATCGGGCTTGCAAAATTTCTTGAAGACGCAAAGAAAACAGCTTAAAAAAATTGAGATAATCGGAAAGCAGGATTTGGTCCTGCTTTTTTTATGTCATTATTTTATTTGAGAAATATTCCCCATTCTATTCCTGATCAACGATTCTTTTTTTTCCGGTTATTTTTTATTCCATCAAGGATTTCCTGGTTGGTGGGAAGAACGGCGATATCCGGCCGTGTTTTGATCCAGACCGAAAATTCTTTTTTAATGGCAGGATCCCTTTTGAATGTAAGAGTTATATCGACCTTGGTGACGCTGCAGTCTTTTTCAATATATAAATTGTTCCCGTAGAATTTTCCATAACTCGATTGGAAAATCAAATAATTCGTATCAAGGGGAAGATATTTTCCATTGGCGAGTTCTCCATCGATATTAATATAATTGTATGTGCCTTTTTTCAGGCTGTCTGTGTAAAGATTTACATAGATCTCCCGGATGTCCTGCGCATAAAGTTTCCCGCTGTTAGCAAGCAGAAGCAGTAGCGCGACAAATAATCTTCGCATATCCAAAATTCCTTAAATCGGGGAGAAGTTGCGTTAAAAACCTGGTAATCTTCTAGCCGCTAATTCCTACAAGACTACAGATGTATTCGTTCCTTTCCATTTCGTTCACGATAAATAGTGCAAGGTCACCGCTATTGATAAAATCATTATTCGTTTCCGGAACGGCGTCTTTCGCAACAGTGTAGTCGCCTGTAGGGCCGGCGTCTTTAATTACAGGAGGAGCAACCATGGTCCAGTCCAGCCCTGAGTCCCGCAGCGCCTCGAAGACCGTTTTGTGTTCTTCAGATACAGGAAGGTATTCGACAGGAAAACCTTCAGCATCCATGAGCATCTTTCCATTGTCGCCGGGGAGTATCCCCATTCCACCGATGGCAATTATCCGTTTAATTCCAGCCCTTTTCATCTGGCTGATTATATGTTTGATGCCGAGTGAACGCGTTTTGTCGTTACCGTCAGAACTGCCTCCCAGTGCGGAAAGTACAACATCAGCACCTTTTAGCGCGTTGAAAACCTGCTCATCATCAAACAGGGTTCCTTTAATTGTTTCCAACTTATCCGAAGGTGTGTAGGTTGTTGTGTATACATTTCTGCCATAAGCACGCACATGATGATCTTTGAAAATAGCCTGCTTAACAATTTCTTTTCCCATTAATCCCGTGGATCCAAAAACAGTGACGATCATTATTTAGTTTTTAACCTAGTATTCAATCTTTTTGCCAAACGTCAGCATATTGCGATTCATTTTTTTTAAAAACCGCATGTGCATAGGTACATTCGGGGTGAATTTTCATTTCCCTGGATCGCGCATAATCCGCTGCTGCATCCACCAGCTTACGCCCCAGGTTTTGCCCTTTCATCTTTTCATCCACTACAGTATGCCGTATAATCATTAGGTTGGGATCTGTTAGTCGATAGGTTAAAGAACCCAGTTTATCATCAACAGTCCCAAAATAAAATATGCCTTTATTGTTTTCTTCTTCGTGTGTTAATTCCATGCTATTAATATAAATATTCAACAGATCAGGGAGGCAATGGTTTGATAAAAATCATTTTTATTTGCAACGGATCGTCATGAAAAACGGAATTCTCATATTTGATAACTACGATTCTTTCACCTACAACCTTGTTCACCTGGTTGAAAAGATCATACATAGGAAAGTTGAAGTGGTAAAGAATGATGCCTGCGCCCTGTCCATGGGCAGGTACGAAAAAATAATATTATCACCGGGTCCCGGGTTGCCTGAAGAAGCGGGAAACCTGAAGGAACTGATCAGTCAGGAAGCCGGTCTCACGCCAATATTGGGTGTATGTTTAGGGATGCAGGCTATCGCTGAAGTATTTGGTGCTTCCCTTGAAAACCTGAAACAGGTTCATCATGGGATAGCTTTACCGGTGCATTATCAAGCCGGAACTGAGCTGTTCAGGGGCATGGAAAATCCCTTCCCCGCGGGAAGATATCATAGCTGGGTGGTTTCCCGATCAGGATTTCCTGATTGTCTGGAGGTGACTGCCTGGGGAGAAAATGGTGAGATCATGGCGTTGAAACATAAAGACCTGGACCTGCAGGCTGTGCAGTTTCATCCTGAAAGCATACTTACCCCGCAGGGCGAGATACTAATGAGGAATTGGTTATTGAAAGCCTGATTTTCCATTGCAGGGCCTTGTTAAAAATTCAGCGGGCGGTCAAATGCGCCCAAAGAAAGTTAAATTGCAGCAGCAAAAAATATGAAAAAGTTTATACTCCTGTTTTGGCTGGCACCCTTCACCGTATTGGCACAATCTAAACCAGACGCTCAGGCGAAGACGGCGTTGAAATCTGCATCCGCACAACCTGCCGGCGATCATTTTACCATAAACGGAACCGCTAAGGGTTTCCCGGATGGAACAGCTATTTCGCTTTATAATGGAACCAATGGAGCGCCCGAGGCGAGCAGTACCATTAAAGAAGGAAAATTCAGCTTTAGTGGTTCAGTGGGAACTCCGGAACCCAAAGTTATATCTGTCGATAACAAACCTCCCTATTTTACATTTTTTGTAGAGAACCGCGACATGCAGGTGAGTTTTGATGGATATGATTTTGATAAAGCGGTAGTGATCGGTTCACCCACACAAAATGAGTACGCCGGACTTGCGGGAATCCTCAACAGGTATAAAGAAGTTTTTGCACCGGAAGGTGGGGGATCGGAAAACCAGAAAAAGAATGCGGGAAAAGAACTGGCCGAATATGTTACAGGTCATCGCACCTCATTTACAGCGCCGATCGCATTGTACCGTTATTACCAGGCCACCGGCGATGCAGATGCTGCAGATTCACTGTATGGTTTTGTAACCAGCGATGTAAAACAGGGACAACTGGGAAGAACCCTGAGCAAAACGCTGGAAGACCTGCGCAGAAATCCAATTGGCAAACCATTGAAAGATTTTAGTCAGAATGATCCCGATGGAAATCCTGTCGCATTGAGTTCACTTCGCGGAAAATATGTATTGATCGATTTTTGGGCGAGCTGGTGTGGTCCCTGCAGGCAGGAAAACCCCAACGTGGTGGCCACCTATAATAAATACAAGGATAAGAACTATACAGTTTTGGGTGTTTCATTCGATAAAGCCAAACAGTCATGGTTAGACGCAATTAAAATGGATCACCTTACGTGGACGCATGTGAGTGATCTCCAGGGATGGTCTAATGCGGTTGGTCTTCAGTTTCAGATTACATCTATTCCGCAAAACTTTCTAGTTGATCCCAACGGCATCCTGATCGCTAAAAACCTCCGGGGGCCTGAACTTGAAGCCAAACTGGCGAGTATTTTTGGGAACTAAGTTTGAATTGGTTCAACATTTAAATTTCAAAGTGTCGACTTCAAAACTCAAAAATCAAAACTCAAAACTCAAAATTCAAAAATCATACATCATAAATCACACATCATAAATCGCCCTCTCACACCAACTGTCTCTTATACATCTGCACAGTATTCTCCAGTCCAAAATAGATAGCGTCGCAGATTAGGGCATGACCAATAGACACCTCAAGTAACCCGGGAATATGTTTGACGAAAAACCTCAGGTTATAAAGATCCAGGTCATGACCCGCATTAATCCCTAAACCCAGTTGATTTGCCAGTTTAGCCGCTTCAACATAAGGCGCAATTGCCTGTTCTTTTTCTCCCTTCGCATAACCGTTTGCGTAAGCTTCTGTATACAATTCTATTCTGTCGGTACCCGTTAAAGCTGCGCCTTCTATAATTGTTAAAACAGGATCTACAAATATCGACACCCGAATACCGGCAGCTTTAAAAATAGCCACGGTTTCTTTCAAATAATCTTTGTTCTTAATGGTATCCCAGCCGTGGTTGCTGGTTATCTGGCCCTCTGCATCCGGCACCAGGGTAACCTGGCTTGGTTTGTTATCCAAAACCAGGTCAATAAATTTTTGTTCTTTGGGGTTGCCTTCAATATTGAATTCAGTCCGAATTATTTTTTTCAGATCATATACATCCTGGTACCTGATATGCCGTTCATCCGGCCTGGGATGTACCGTGATTCCTTGCGCGCCATAATCTTCAATATCTCTGGCCGCTTTTAATATATCCGGATTGTTGTGTCCGCGTGCATTACGCAGGGTAGCCAGTTTATTGATATTTACTGAGAGTTGAGTAGTGGTTGATGCTTTCATAATTATCCTATTCCTTGTTGAAACCCGGCGTTAAGTTAGTTAAAACAAAAGGCTCCGAAAAAACGGAGCCTTTATAGTTAAAGTATAATCGCTATTAATAACGGTACATATCTGTTTTGAACGGACCATTCTGAGGGATTCCCAGGTAGGAAGCCTGTTCTTCAGTCAGTTCATCCAGTTCCACGCCGATCTTGGAAAGATGCAAACGTGCAACTTTTTCGTCCAGGTGTTTAGGAAGAACATACACTTTGTTTTCGTATTTGTCGTTGTTCGTCCAAAGTTCGATCTGAGCCAGTGTTTGGTTTGTGAATGAATTACTCATCACAAAGCTTGGGTGACCGGTAGCGCAACCGAGGTTAACCAGGCGACCTTCAGCCAGAATGATAACTTCTTTACCATCGATATTGTACAGATCAACCTGTGGTTTGATGGTATCTTTTGTTTTACCATAGTTCGTGTTCAACCAGGCCATATCGATTTCAATATCAAAGTGACCGATGTTACAAACGATCGCCTTGTCTTTCATCGCACGGAAATGTTTTTCTGTGATCAGGTCACGGCAACCGCTCGCAGTCACCACAATATCCGCTTCTTTAACCGCATCAGCCATTTTCTTCACTTCGAAGCCATCCATAGCAGCCTGCAAGGCACAGATCGGATCGATTTCCGTAACGATCACGCGGCAACCTGCACCTGCCAGTGAAGCAGCAGAACCTTTACCCACATCACCATATCCACCCACAACAGCAACTTTACCTGCAAGCATCACATCCGTAGCGCGACGGATCGCATCCACCAGTGATTCTTTACAACCGTACTTATTATCGAATTTAGATTTGGTAACAGAGTCGTTTACATTGATCGCAGGAATAGGCAGAGTTCCTTTTTCCATGCGTTCGTAGAGGCGGTGAACACCTGTTGTGGTTTCTTCACTTAAACCTTTAATACCTGAAACCAGTTCAGGATATTTATCGAAAAAGATGTTGGTAAGATCACCACCATCATCAAGGATCATG
>JAEWDG010000004.1 GCA_023390215.1 Bacteroidota bacterium
GATATGTTCCTTCCTGCTCAATCGGATTCTGTGTTGCCAAAACCAGAAAAGGCTCCTGTAATTTATAACTCGTATCGCCAATTGTCACCTGTCTTTCCTGCATTGCTTCCAGTAGGGCACTTTGCACTTTTGCCGGAGCACGGTTGATCTCATCGGCAAGAATAAAATTGGAGAATATCGGCCCTTTCCTTACAAAGAATTCATTCTTCGCCTGGTTATAGATCATGGTACCAACGACGTCTGCAGGCAGGAGATCCGGTGTAAACTGTATCCTGCTGAATTCTGCATGGACAGCCTGCGCAAGTGATTTGATCGAAAGGGTTTTTGCAAGGCCAGGTACGCCTTCAAGCAGTACGTGCCCATTGCTTAAGAGCCCGATGAGCAACCGTTCAACCATATATGCCTGCCCAACGATTACTTTGCTCAGTTCATCATTGATTCGGCTTACAAAAGCAGAGGAGAAGGATATTTTTTCATTCAGCAACCTGATGTCTTCAGCGGTCTGTATCATATTAACTGGAAAAACCGGTTTCCCGGGTATTGAATTAAATTAAATATTAAGCATGCGCAAACGCATTTTCATATAGCATCGCAAATTAATTCATTCAGTTTAGCAAAAACTTAGCCGTATTATCAGTGGCAGAAATTCTTTGTTAAAGGTTATGAAAGATATTTACCTACAATCGGCATCCTTCTTCCTACACCAAATGCCTTTGGAGAGATGCGGATTATAGGGCAGAACTGGTTGCGTTTGTATTCATTGGTATTCACCAACTTCAATATCCGGTCCACCAATGCAGGTTCATAACCCTGCATTTTGATCTCGTCAGGCCCTTTGCTTAATTCGATATATTGATATAATACCTGGTCCAGAATAGCATATTCGGGCAGGCTGTCGCTATCTTTCTGCCCGGGTCTGAGTTCAGCGGAGGGTGGCTTGGTAATAATATTTTCAGGGATGATCTCTTTTTCTCTGTTGATATACCTGGCCAATTCATATACCTGCAGTTTGTAGCAATCGCCAAGCACCCCCAAACCGCCGGCCATATCACCATACAAGGTTCCATATCCCGTAGCTAATTCACTTTTATTGGAAGTATTCAGCAGGATGTAACCGAACTTATTTGCCATCGCCATCAGCAGGTTCCCTCTGCTGCGGCTTTGAATATTTTCTTCAGCGATGGAAAAAGGTAATCCCTTAAAATATGGCTCCAGTGTATGGAGAAAAACCTCATAAATATTTCTTATTGGAACAGTATCATACTTGTTTCCCAAGTTTCTGCTCAATTGTTCAGCATCTGAAACGGAATGTGCAGTGGAAAATTCAGAAGGCATTAAAATCGCATGAATATTTTCTGCTCCCAGGGCATCGGTAGCCAGGGCTTGCGTAACAGCGCTGTCGATACCACCGCTGCTTCCCAAAACAGCTTTGCTGAATCCCATTTTAGAGAAATAATCCCTGATACCCATTATCAGCGTGGCGTAGATATGTGGCAGGTTCATTTGCGCATCAAGCGCTGAAGGGGTAAGCTCGATATCGGTAATTTCTGAAGCAGGAATAAAACAGTCTCCCGCTACCGTACCGTCATCATGTAATTCATATCCCTGCAATGATTCCTTAAACGATGGCATTTGACCACACAGGTTCGCATCTTTATCAAAGACCAGTGAATTTCCGTCGAAAACAATTTCAGTCTGGCTTCCCACCGCATTGCAATAAAACATAGGGATCTTATACTTCAGCACATTCGCTTTCACGGCAGCTTTACGGTCTTCTTCATGTGTATAATCAAAAGGAGATGCTGAAAGGTTTATCATAAGATCGGGTGCCTGGCCGATCAGAAAGTCCATGGGGCAAGCGTTGTAAAGGGGGTTATCGCCAAGGTTCCAGATGTCTTCACAAATTGTTACGGCAAGTTTTTTCCCTTTGAATGCTATAACATCCCAGGAATTTGCAGCTTCAAAATACCGGTCTTCATCAAATACATCATAAGTTGGCAAACATGTTTTTCTCACGACCTGTTTCACCCGCCCCTCTTCAAGAAACCAGGCAGCGTTAAAAAGATCTTTACCTTCTATAATATCAATCCGGAGAGGAGAGCCTACCAATACTGCAATGCCTTTCGCGTGCCCCGCGATCTGATCTACCGCATCATAACATTTATTGATAAAATCCCTGAAATATAAAAAATCCCTGGATGGGTAACCACAAACACAGAGTTCACTGAATACGATCAGATCACCGCCTTTCGCCTTCGCCTGCTCAATTGCTTCAATGATCTTTGCTGTGTTGCTGTTAAAATTTCCAATATGGTAGTTCTGCTGGGCTAAAAATATTTTCATCAGCGCTTCGGTTCTTAATAAATGCTTTTCTTTTGTAAAGTTAAATTATTAGCCCATGCGCATTTTGGTTTCGTTGCTGATTTGTTTTTTGCTCTTCTCCTGCAATTCAAATAAGACGCCCGATGTTTCGAACATTAAACTCGACCTGCAAACAAAAAGATTTGAAAAAGCTTTGTTCAATATGGATACCACGCATTTTGATCAGTCGATGAATAAGCTGGTTACCGACTATCCGGAATTTGCTCCGCTTTTTTTCAGGGAAATTCTGAATGTAGATCCCCGTTGGGCGCCGGACACGACGGCATTCTATATTAAAGGTTTTATATCTTCTTACAAACCGCTTTATGACAGCGCCGAATTGCTGTATCCTGATTTTAAACAACAAACCGCAGAGATCAAAAATGTTTTACAATATGTGAAACATTATTTCCCTGAGTATAAAATCCCGGGCGAAGTTATCACGTATGTAGGGCCTGTTGACGGTGTGGGTGATGCTATTTCACAACACGCGCTGCTGGTGGGCCTGCATCAGCACATGGGAGAAGAATATTCTATGTATTCAATGGACTTTGTCCGGCAGACCTATGCATCATATATAACCCGGAGATTTACACCTGAATATATTCCTGTAAATGCCGCAAAAACAATTGTTCTCGATATGTATCCCGAAACGGATGAGGTCAAAACCCTGGTGGTTAAAATGGTAGAAAGCGGGAAAAAATTATATTGTATGCAACAACTGCTTCCTAACACTGACGAGTACCTGATCATTGGATATACCAAGATGCAGCTCGAAAGGTCATATTCCGGCGAAGCACAGATCTGGCAACTGTTTTTGCAAAACAACATGCTGCAGTCCATTGATGATAACCTGATCAAAAACTATATTGGGGATAGTCCGAAAACACAGGAGTTGGGTGAAGGATCGCCAGGAAATATCGGAGGTTTTGTGGGATGGCAGATTGTAAAAAAATACGCCAGGGATCATTCATCTCTCAGTTTGAAAGAATTGATGAATACGCCCGCTGAAACAATCTTCACGGACGCGAAGTACAAACCCTGATCAGTTCATTTTAAAAGGCGCCGTCATAAAAAATACCGGAATACCTACTTTGAATTCCTGATGGTTGGAAACATTTTTAAGTGTGTACTGGCCAAACATTCTTCCCATTTCGGAGCGAAGGTTACAACCACTTACGTACTGGTAAGATTCTCCTGGTTTAATGACAGGTTGTACGCCCACCACACCTTCACCTGTTACCTCACGTCGGGTACCCTCACTGTCGAAAATATACCAGTGGCGGGATAAAAGCTGTACCGGAAAATCGTTTTCGTTTTCGATATTGATCCTGTACGCGAACATAAATTCGTGGCCCACAGGATTGCTGTATTCAGGCTGATAATAAGTTTCCACACTGACCTTGACGCCGCCGGAAATCATGGAGTTCATGGTTGCAACAATTTTAAGTAAAATAAACAAAAAAGAAATCTCCTGGTTAACTTGTAGGGTAAACGGTGCTTTTTATGCAAAACAATAACAGGGAATACAGTAATGGGGAGATCACAGTGATATGGCAACCAGACAAATGCATTCATTCAGCTATTTGTTTCAAAGGCCTTTCCGCTGTATTCGATCCCCGCAGAAAACCCTGGGTGAATATGAGTGGTGCGGATTCACAAACCATCATAAACCAGGTCAAAAATTGCCCAAGTGGCGCACTGAGCATCCGGGAAAACAAACACGGTTAAAGTTTTTTCGTCTGCTTAAAACCATTTTTCAGTAACCACTGAAACACTTTCTCACGATTATCTCCCTGCACAAGAATTTCATCTCCTTTTACAGCGCCACCTGTTCCACAAAAAGATTTTAATTTTTTTCCCAGTTCGTCCTTTTCAGATTGAGATCCGAGATAATTCTCAACCAGGGTTACCGCTTTTCCTCCGCGATTCTTCATATCCAGTTTTACACGAAGTTTCTGTTCAGAAGCGGCAATAGATGATTGTTCTTCCGCTTGTTCCTCATCTATTTTGAAATCAGGATCAGTAGAATACACGATACCTCCAACGGATTTTTTTTTCGACATAATTAAATGACTACAGCTTTTAAACTCAGATCCAGGCTTTTTGCCTGATGTATGATCGCACCACTGGAAACATAATCAACACCTGTGGCAGCGTAATCACGAATATTATCGAGTGTGATTCCTCCGCTGGCTTCAGTTTCAAATCTTCCATTGATCAGTTGCACCGCTGTCTGCAGATCAGCCGGTGAATAATTATCAAGCATGATCCGATAAACCTGTCCTTCTGAAAGTACTTCTTCCACTTCTTGAAGTGAACGGGTTTCAACTTCTATCTTTAGATCCAGGTTGTTTTTCTTAATATAATCATTTGCTTTTCGAATAGCTTTGGTTATACCTCCGCAAAAATCGATATGATTATCCTTTAGCATGATCATATCATAAAGCCCAAACCGGTGGTTCACGCCTCCGCCTATTTTAACCGCCCGTTTTTCAAGCAAACGAAAATTGGGTGTTGTCTTCCTTGTATCGAGCAATTTCGTATGATAGCCTTCCAGTTTATCAACATACATTTTTGTGAGCGTAGCGATACCACTCATTCTTTGCATACAGTTCAACACCAGTCGTTCGCACATCAGGATCGTATGCACGTCAGCCAGAACTTCAAAAGCAGTTTCACCATATTTCATCATGTCTCCATCTCGCTTAGATGGAAGGAAGCTGATATCCGGCTGCTTAAAACGAAAGATCTTTTCCGCCACTTCCATTCCCGCCAGTACACCATCCTGTTTAACCCGGAGCACCGCTTTTCCTTTTGCTGATCTGTCAATCGAACTCAAAGTAGAATAATCTCCGGGACCAATATCTTCAGCAAGCGCCTCTTTGATCAGGTGTTCAAGTTGTTTTTCGTAATCCATAAGCGAAGCTAAGATTTAACCGGGCAAGAAAAAACCCGCTCATCCGAACGGGTTTCAATTACTTTGTTTCAAATCTTATTTCCTGTAGTGTATACAGGCCGCTTTTCTGCTTCATGAAAACCGTGGTACGGTATGAGCCTGTTTTTGTTATCAATGTTCCTATGCAATAGATAGAGCCCGCATTTTCGCCTTTGTGCATCAATTCAAAATTCTTTACCGGGTTGTTGTTGAAAAAATCAGTGATGATCACCTCCGCCTGGCTTTTACTGTAGCTGCTGCTCTTGCCGGGAAGGGTTATTTCCACGGTGTTATCAAAATATTTTGAAATGCCGGCAGCGTTTCCGGTTTTGAGCGCATTCACCACATCATCGATACTGACCAGACTGAATGCCGAACATAAAATGGCCAGCGAAACCGATGCAGCCGTAAAAATTTTTTTCATATTGAGGGTTTACAGATAAAGCTAATCCGGAAACGTGCGCGAAGGTTAAAAATTGCCCGGAATACAATTACTAATCTACAATAAATTACCCTTAAAGTCAAGCCAAACCTATAGTTTTACAGCATGAATAGCAAGAAAGCCATGCTCATCATCATGGATGGCTGGGGATTAGGTCAAGTTCCTGACAGTGATGCCATTAAACATGCAAAAACACCGTTTGTTTCTTCATTATATAACAAATATCCTAATACAACACTTATTACCTGCGGGGAAGCGGTCGGCTTACCGGAAGGGCAGATGGGGAACAGTGAAGTGGGACATTTAAATCTGGGCGCCGGAAGAGTTGTTTATCAGGAGCTGGAAAGAATAAATGTTTCTATCAGAAGAAATGAATTGCAACAGAACCCACAACTTGTGAGGGCAATCGATTACGCAAGAACAAATCAGAAAAAACTTCATCTGCTTGGGCTGGTAAGTGATGGAGGTGTACACTCCCATATAAACCATCTGAAAGCGATCTTAACCGTCTGCATGGACCAGCAATTCAGCAATGTTTTCGTTCATGCGTTTACCGATGGCCGTGATACTGATCCTAAATCCGCTGTCGGGTTCATTCAGTCGCTGCTTGACCACATGAAAACAACTGCAGGCTACCTTGCTTCAATCACGGGCAGGTATTATGCGATGGATCGTGACAGGCGTTGGGAAAGGATCAGGATCGCCTATGATGCGATGGTTCATGGAACGGGTAACCGCAGCGCTGATATGATCGCTGCTATGGAAACATCTTATCAAAACGGAATAACCGACGAATTTATCCTTCCCATTATCAATGCAAATATTTCTAACGGGAATATTGAAGATGGTGATGCCGTGATCTGTTTTAATTTCAGAACCGATCGCTGCCGCGAAATAACGGAAGCCCTTACACAGCAGGAATTCCCTTCAGAAGATATGAAACCGCTCCTGCTCGATTATACGACCATGACAGAGTATGACAAGGATTTCAAAAATGTTCATGTGATCTTCGAAAAAGATGACCTGAAAAATACCCTGGGTGAGATCCTCGCAGAACATCACCGTACGCAACTGCGTATCGCAGAAACAGAAAAATATCCGCACGTTAGTTTCTTCTTTAGCGGAGGAAGGGAAGAACCTTTTCCCGGTGAAGAGAGGATCATGGTGCCTTCTCCCAAAGTGGCCACTTATGATCTGAAACCTGAAATGAGCGCTTTTGAAGTAACGGAAGCCATCCTTCCCCAGATCAATCATAACCATCCCGACTTCATCTGTCTTAACTATGCAAATGCGGATATGGTTGGGCATACAGGCGTATGGAACGCTGTGATCAAAGCTGTTGAAACGGTTGACAGTTGTGTTGAAAAAGTTGTAACGGCAGCCCTTGCAAATGATTATGTCGTTTTTCTTACTGCAGATCATGGAAACGCGGATTTTGAGATCAATGCAGACGGAACACCAAATACGGCGCACACGACCAATCCTGTTCCACTTTTTGTGATCGATAGTACATGGAAAGGAAATTTGAAATCAGGTAAACTGGGAGACATTGCACCAACCATACTCACGATGATGGGGTTACCTATACCTCCCGAAATGTCCGGAAATATTTTAATTTGATGTATGAAAATTCTAAAAAAGCTTTTACTGCTTCTCCTTATTTTATTTTTGTTGGCTCAGTTTATTCCCAAGCCGGATAAAAATATTTCAGAAACAGTTCCGCCCACGGATATCAGGATGGTATACACAACACCTCACACCGTTGATTCAATTTTAAAAACGAGTTGTTACGATTGCCATAGCAATAACACAAGTTATCCCTGGTATTCAAGGATACAACCCGTAGCACTGTGGCTGGGAA
>JAEWDG010000030.1 GCA_023390215.1 Bacteroidota bacterium
GGTAATTGGTTCAGGAAACCCTGCCAGCACTCCCTTTCCCGATCCCGGAAATGTATCAAACCTCACCGGCCTCGAATACGGTTTCTATAATGTGCTGATCACAGATCAAAACGGGTGTGGTTCGTTGAGCATCCCGGATATTCATATACAAAATGCGTATTTACCATATATCACAACCAGCGGAAGTAACTCTTCAACCTGCGCGCCAACGGGCAAAATTATGGTATATGCGACCGCCGCGGTAGCGCCGTACAGCTACCGACTTGATAACGGAACAGCTCAAAACGATAACCTGTTCAGTAATGTTGCAGCCGGCGTTCATACTGTAACGGTAACGGATGCACGCGGGTGTTCCTCTTCTAAAATTGTAACAATACAGGCCGTTCAGAACCTATCATTAAGTTTTAATGTTACACCCGCTTCATCCTGCAACAATGATGGGATGGTCAAGATTAACAGGATTGGCGGCATTCCGCCTTATGAGTTCAAACTGGATGGTGGATCATTTGGTACAGGGAATATATTTTCCGGCCTTTCCGCAGGTATACATGTTGCTTCTATCCGTGATGCCGCAGGCTGTATTGCTTCCGGTAATTTTACTGTCAACCAGGGGCCGGGCCTTAACATTACATACAGTAAGGTAAATTCCAGCGCCTGTGTTTCCGACGGAAGCATCCAGGTAATTGTATCCGGTGGTTCGCCTCCATATTTATACAGCATTAATGCAGGACCTGCCCAATCTTCCAATCATTTTTCAACCCTCGCTGCGGGAAATTATACAGTTACGGCAACGGATCAACGCAATTGTTTTAATACGATTAATGTCACGCTGAATGTAAATAATATCCAGGTTACATATTTAAAACAGGATGCACCTTCATGCGCAGGGACAGGATGGATAAAAGTATTACGTACCGGTGGCGTAAACCCGTATACCTATAGCCTCGACGGGAATAATTATACTTCGGATAATTATTTCAACAACCTTCCTCCGGGAACCTACACAGCGTTTGTTAAGGATGCAAAGACCTGTGTAGGACAGGATAATATGTTGCTGGGGCCTTCTAACTGTGAGACTCAAACGAGATTGTCCAATGTTTCGATTGAGCCGGGAAGCAGTACACTATCTATGATTTATCCGAATCCTTTTACCGATAAAACCAGATTAGTCCTGAAAGGCGGAGAAAATGGAGAGTTTTACAAAATTAGTCTGACTGACCGGGAAGGTCGTGTGCTTCAAAAGATCACTGTGCACACCGGAATGGTGGAAATCGGTGGAGATTTAAGTGTGGGGGTGTATTATCTGGTAATCGTTGGCAGAAATATTACAAAGACATATAAGATAGTCAAATTATAAAGCCCGATTGGTAGACAGGTATTGAAAATATAATTTTTAAGCCCAGGCAGAATTGGATTTAATATTCAGCCGCGGTATTGATCGTACTATTTGCTTTGTACCGCCGCAGAAAAGCAGCTTTAGAATCGCGGTAGGATTTGACCATGCCGAGTTTGTGTAAACTGTAAATATAGATCCAGGGAAGGTCAAGTTGATAAGGAAGAAAACCTGCGCGGGCACTTCCGGGAAACAAATGATGGTTGTTGTGCCATTCGCCGGTAAGTATTCCAGGTTGAAGTTGATTGATCGATAAATTACTTCGGTCGTAATCGGTTCCTTCTTTATGTTTTGATTCCCCTTTTCCGTGGCCGGTATAATTGAATGCCCGCACGCCAATGAACCATAAAAATGCCGCTCCGAATAAAGCCGTGGCAAGTGCATGTCCGCCAATCAGAAAAAAGATCGTGTACCAAAAGGACCAGTTGATAATTACCATAGCTATCGCATAAGCGGGTTTTGTAACAGACCCCCATTTCTGATATTGCACAAAAGAATTCGTGGCAACGCCGCTCGACTTCAGAAACAATCTCACTTTATGATAGTCCTGCGCATTCAAATCCGGATTAATACGCTGGTGGTTGAATTCTGCGAGCATGCAATACAAAAAACCTCCGCGTGCGTTATAGGGATCTCCGGGAAGATCGGAAAGCGAATGATGTACATGATGCGAGACAACATATACCTCTTCAGGTACGGTTCTGATGGTTAGATTTTGTGTGATTACGCGCCAGAGTGGGTGCGAAAACTGAAAAGAATTATGTGTACAAAAACGGTGAAACCAGATGGTTCCATGTGTTCCCATGATCACAAGGCTGTAAAAAACCATGATGAGGGAAAGCTTCCAGCTAAAATAAGAGAATAAGTAATTAAAGAAAAACAAAGACATCAGTGCCATCATGACAATGGTAGTGAATGAGATCCAGTTCTTTTGGCTGCTGAATATATTAATGCGGTTAAGCGCGAGCTTCCAGAGCGTCGAAGATCCGGGTTTTACAAGATTTCCTTTCGTATCAGCCCAACCATATCCGGGTTCCATGAGAACGGTTTCAATAAATTTTCTCTTCGTATTTTCCTGCATAATAATGACTGGTCATGCCAGTTTTGCCTGTTTAAAATAATTACAAGGATCGCTGAGTTAAGGGCAGGAGGAAAATTATCCTTTCTATTCGTTTCCGGTACCGGGGGCTGCTGTGGGTGGCGGGGTAGATGAAATGTTTCCATTTTCATCGATATAGGCCATCATATCTTCCAGTGATTTTCCTTTATGAGCATTGGCCTTTTTTTCTGCGGCACGTTCGCGTTTTTCGCGCTGTGCTTTTTGTTGTTTTATTTGTCTTTGTCTTTTCTGATATGATTCTTTGGATATGGCCATTAAGACGAGAAACTTTTTGTGAAAAAATAAGAAGCGCTGTTCTCAGAACAGCGCCTTATTCGGTATTACCAGCGGCTTTTGCTGAAACTGCCGTTGCGATTTTCTATTTTAGGGCGGGCTTCTGTTACTTTAATCGTAACGCCTTCCACTTTAGCTTCGTCTAATTCGGCGATAGCCTTACGCGCAGCATTATCATCCGGCATTTCTACGAAACCGAAACCACGTGAGCGGTTGGTATCGCGGTCGAAAATGATTTTGGCTGATTTTACTTCTCCATAAGGAGTGAAGAATTCTTTCAAATCCTGGTCCTGAACGTTAAAGCCCAGGTTTGCAACATAAATGTTCATTAAAAAAAATTAAATAAATAAAAGTTGAGAAAGCAAGAAGTAAGAACTAAAATATGATGCGAGATCAGTTAGAAGATAATTACTGAATGCGGAAACTCAAATGAGGATGTAAGGTAGGATATTTAATTGAAATAACAAGGGTGGGATGCGGTTTTAACAAAACAGGTCAATAAATCTTTAATATTAAAAACCTGGTTGAAGTCGTAAAACCGTTACTACCAAAAGGAACATACCTTAGGAGAAAAACTACATATGACCAAAAGATTATTACATACATCAAATGTTCCTGCGCTCATTCCAAGGTTGGTTGTGGGGTTGGTTTTTTTATCCGAAGGTTTGCAGAAATTTATTACTCCGCAGGCAACCGGTCCAGGGCGTTTTGAAACAATCGGTTTTCAACACCCTGAATTTTTGGCAAATTTTGTCGGCGTATTTGAAGTCGTTTGCGGCACATTTATACTCTTTGGCCTCCTGACAAGATTAGTTGCGATTCCCCTCATTATTGATATGGTTGTTGCTTTCATTACAACCAAGATCCCTGTACTAACAGGGAAAGGGTTTTGGGCATTTGCTCACGAGTACCGCACAGATTTTGCTATGACTTTACTGCTGATATTTCTGTTAATATATGGCGGGGGAAAGCTGTCTGTGGATGAAAAACTCACATAATTTTAAACTAAAGGATATGGAAAAAGAAAACAACATATATGGTTCAAACCGCAGAAGTTTTGTGAAACAGGGTTTAATCGTTACGCTTTCCGGGGTCGCTGGTATAAGCCTGTTACACGGCTGTAAAGAAAGGGAGGAGAAAGAAGATGAGGAAGAAAAAGAAGTATCCCCGCCCGAAGATCTGATGCAGGAGCATGGAATATTAAAACGGGTCTTACTCATTTATGATAACTGCCGGATGCATCTAACGAACAATACAGAATTCCCTATCGACGCAATCAGGAACAGCGCTAACATCATTCGGACGTTTGTAGAAGACTATCATGAAAAACAGGAAGAAAATTATTTGTTCCCCCGTTTTAAAAAAGCGAATAAATTAACTGATCTCGTTGATGTTCTTTTGCAACAGCATCATGCAGGGCGAAGAATAACAGATGAAATCATGCAGATCAGTCAAAGGAACAATCGAACAGGTGATGAAAACACGAGGTTAGCCCAATTACTGTTTTCATTCAATACGATGTATAATCCTCATGAAGCAAGGGAGGATACTGTTCTTTTCCCTGCATTCCGGAAACTGGTCTCTAAAAATGAATATGACAGTTTAGGTGAGGAGTTTGAAAAGAATGAACATAAACTTTTTGGTGAGGATGGGTTTGACACCATGGTGAATAAGGTGGCTGAAATCGAGCGGTCTCTTGGAATTTATGAGCTGTCTCAATTTACTCCTGCGATATAGGAGTTACTGTACAACCTTCCCGGCGCTTCACCAGTTTTAAGATTGGTTCGATACAGTTTGCCTTTGAACTGTTTAAACATCATCATCTGATAATTATTGCAACAGATCAAAATTTAAATCTTCGGAGGTAATAGTGTTTTAATCGAATGGAAAAGAAATCTGAATTAAAAGATCTGGCTAAACTTTTTTTAAAGTTGGGTATAATAGGATTTGGCGGACCGGCTGTACACATCGCTTTGATGCATGAAGAAGCAGTAAGAAAAAGAGCATGGATAAGTGAAGCGCATTTTTTGGATTTGGTTGGTGCAACCAACCTGATTCCCGGCCCTAATTCAACAGAAATGACCATGCATATAGGTCACGAAAGGGCTGGTTGGAAAGGGTTGCTGATCGCAGGAATTTGTTTTATTATTCCGGCAGTTATTATTACCGCGGTTTTTGCATGGTTGTATAAACAAAATGGACAATTGCCGGAGGTGCAGCCGTTTATCTATGGAATCAAGCCCGCTATCATCGCGGTGGTTGTATCTCTGATGATTAAACTGGGAAGAAAGGCTTTAAAGCGTTTTGAATTGGGCATAGTTGGAATCATAGCCGGGATCCTTGTATTGGCAGGATTCAATGAAGTTTTTGTACTCTTTGGCGTCGGCCTGTTAGGAGTAATAATTTACGTTGCAAAGACTAAAACCAAAACAACAACCGGCATCTTCCCATTTGTATTCCTGCAAATATCAAATCCCTTAATCAATTTTTCCAACATCAAGCTGTTTCTCAGCTTTCTAAAAATTGGTTCTATTCTTTACGGAAGCGGTTACGTGTTATTTGCTTTTCTGGATTCAGAATTGGTGAGCAAGGGATTACTAACCAAACAACAACTTGTAGACGCGATTGCTGTGGGACAATTTACACCAGGGCCTGTTCTTTCGTCTGCAACATTTATAGGTTGGCAAATTGGCGGAGTGGGAGGTGCGGTTGCCGCTACTGTTGGAATATTTCTGCCATCGTTTGTGTTTGTTGCATTACTAAATCCATTAATACCCCGATTAAGAAACTCCGGAATTATGAGTGCATTCCTTGATACGGTGAACATTGTGTCGATAGCAATTATCTTGTCCGTGATCATTGAGATCGCCAAATTAACCCTGCTCGACTGGAGGAGCATGAGCATTGCGATAGTAAGCTTCATTGTTACATTTTACTTTAAAAAGCTGAATACTGCATTTATTATTTTAGGAGGCGCACTATTAGGTTATTTGTTGATGATGATTTAATGCTAGACTTCTGTTGCCGGTTTATTAATAACTTCAAGAATCGTAAAGGTTTTTAGTCCGCCGGGAACCAACCATTTTATTTGTTGTCCTTTTCGAAATCCCAAAACTGCGGTCGCCAGCGGAGCCATGATGGATATCTTTTTTTCTTTGAAATTTGCCTTTTCTGGCAGTACTATTTCTAACTGCATTACTTCATTACTATCAGCAGTTTTAATTGTTACCACTGAGTTTAGGCCTACAACATCGGGAGGGAAGTCGATAGAACTTACCACATTCGCTTTTTTTAATTCTGATTTTAAAATCTCTGCATTTCTATAATCAGATGAAGTTTTGGCCCATCCGCCATTTACGTATGAAATCAGCAATTCATAGTCATTTCTTCTTAGTACGAGTTGATTATTTAAGTTTTGCATAATTAGTTGATTTAACATGAGATGAAATGGTTAATAGTATGTACTCGCTTTCCTTCCTGTATTAAACGCATTAAAATACTTTTGACGCGAGTTAATTTGTTCGATATAGCCCTTGTATGATTATTCATCACGTCGTTATCACGCATGGCATACGAAATACCTAAGCTATAAGGAACACGTTAAGCGGCATCAATAAAATCGGGAATTTGGACCAACAGACCTGAACCTAAAAAATTAAAATTTATTGAGAAATAATTGCAGGAATAAGCTTACCCCTACCAGATACTAATGAAGGTTGGGGACTAATTATAAAAGTCCTTAAGT
>JAEWDG010000031.1 GCA_023390215.1 Bacteroidota bacterium
ACCCAAACCTATAAGGTCTTAAGACCTTATAGGTTGGGGGCAAGGTCTTAAGACCTTATAGGTTTGGAGAAATGCCTAACAAAAATCCCCGCTCACTGAGCGGGGATTTCTATTTTAACTGAAATTAATTACTTATGTGCTTCGATTTTTTTTACAAAATTTGCTTTGGGTTGCGCACCTACCAGTTTATCCACTACCTGCCCGTTCTTCACAAACAAAATAGCCGGAATGCTGGTAATACCATAATTCATGGAAACCTGCGGGTTCACATCCACATTTACTTTTCCTACATTCACTTTTCCTTCATATTCTTTGGATAGCTCTTCAATTACAGGTCCGATCGCACGGCAGGGACCGCACCATTCCGCCCAAAAATCAATTACGGTTAGTTTATCTGATTCCAGTACGTCCGCCTGGAAGTTCGCATCTGTGAATTCTTTAGCCATTAGTTTATTTTTTAAAATTGAATTTATATAGTTATTCTTTATCCATTTTCGTGCATTATTCACATTCTCACTTTTTTGTCAGTATTAACCGGCAATGCGTCAGTTAATGGACAATAAAGTCAGCTATACCGCCAGCACATTAACATCAACTTGCTGATGATTGTTTAAAAAACTAACCATCTCGTCGTTCATGGTAAAACCCTGCTCAAACGTTGACAGTTTTATATTACAATTCAGCACTGTATCGGATATATTGAACTTCAATGCTGTTTTACCCGGATTTTTCCGAACATTTTCATCAATAAAACGCACGAAATCTTCGTCGATCGTGGAAGGTTGTACTTCTATAATCAGTTCTTTTGTCAGAGCCGGTTTTATCGACTCCAGCAACTGCACTTTTCCGATCTTGAATTTAAATTCGCTGCTATTATACCGTGCAGCAAAATTTCCTTCTATCATCAAAGCGGCACCCGGTTTCAGGTACTGCTCGAATTTCATATAATCATCTGCGAAAAAGAAGAAATCTGATTTAGAAGTATAATCTTCTATAGTTAGAATGCCAAAACGGGTTCCCTTTTTTGAAAGTCGATGTTCAGCTTTCACCACCAGCCCCGCCAAACGAAAAGTTTTGCTGGTAGGAGAACTGTTTATCTCTGCTTCGATCTCGTTAAATTCCTGCAAGGCCGTGAAATTATAATGCCTTAATTCGAAACGGTAGTTATCAAGCGGATGTCCGCTGATATACATTCCCGTTACTTCTTTTTCTTTTTCCAGCTTCTCCACCAGCGGCCATGGATCACAAATCGGAATACGAGGCACCGTAATTTCCGGCATTTGCAGGTCTCCGAATAAAGTGTTGGTGGCGCTGGCCGATTGTGATTGGTAGACAGCGCCATATTTCAATATCTTTTCAATGCCTGATGTATCTCCCGGAAGCTGAAAGAAATACTGTGCCCTGTGCATTTCCGCGAAGCAGTCAAAGGCGCCTGCATAAATTAAACACTCTACTGATTTCCGGTTTACACTTTTTAAATTCACCCGTTTTACCAGGTCGAATGCATTTTTATAATATCCATGTTTCTTCCGTTCATCTACGATCTCTTCAACCGCCGCTTCTGAAATTCCTTTTATCGCGTTTAATCCAAACCGTATCGCGCCTTCTTTGTTGACCGTAAAATGTTTGAATGATTCATTGATGTCCAGTCCCAATACATGAATGCCCATCCGCTTGCATTCTTCCATGTGAAACACGATTTTCTCGGCACTTCCTGCATGATTGAGTACTGCAGCCATATACTCACTTGGATAATGTGCTTTTAAAAATGCCGTCTGGTATGCAACAAAAGCGTAACAGGTAGAGTGCGATTTGTTGAAAGCGTATTGAGCGAAAGCTTCCCAGTCGCTCCAGATCTTTTCCAGTTTATCTTTCGGGTGCCCTTTACTGGTAGCTCCCTTTATAAACTGCGCTTTCATTTTATCCAGTACGGAAATTTGTTTTTTACCCATTGCTTTTCGCAGCACATCCGCATCTCCTTTGCTGAAGCCTGCCAGCTTCTGCGAAAGCAACATCACCTGTTCCTGGTAAACAGTAATGCCGTATGTTTCCTTAAGGTATTCTTCCATTTCAGGAAGATCATACGTCACTTCTTCCTTTCCATGTTTGCGCTTAACGAACTGGGGGATATATGCCATCGGGCCCGGGCGATATAAAGCGTTCATCGCAATAAGGTCATCGAACTTATCGGGCTTCAGTTCACGCAAATATTTTTGCATTCCCGGACTTTCAAACTGGAAAGTAGCATTAGTATCTCCGTTTTGATAGAGTTTATAGGTGAGTTCATCTTCAAGTGAAATATCATCGATCGCGATCTCCACACCGTGATTTTCCTTTATGAGTTGAAGACAGGTTTTCATCACACTCAGCGTGCGTAGCCCAAGAAAGTCCATCTTGATGACACCGGCTTCTTCGATGGAACTCCCTTCTATCTGAGTTACCCAAAGCTCTGATTCTTTAGAGGTGGCAACGGGCAGGAGTTCGGTTAAATCTTTCGGCGCGATGATGATGGCGGAAGCATGAATACCGGTATTCCGGACGGATCCCTCGAGGATCTCAGCTTCTTTAAGGACCTTCGCATTAATATCGTCGCTGTTATAAAAACTCCGGATCTGTTTTACTTTCTCAACTTCATCTGCAGCTAACTGCTCCTTGTCTTCCAGACTTTTTTCACTATTATGCGCTTCTTTGGATGTTATGGGAGCATGCAATAATCGCTTTAAGGAGATCCCCGGTCTTTCAGGTACAAGCTTTGATAATGCCCGACTGTCGGCGATGGAAAGATCCATCACCCGGGCCACATCTGCGATACTGGATTTTGCGGCCATAGTACCATACGTTATGATCTGTGCAACCTGGTTCTTTCCATATTTGTCCACCACATAATTCATCACCTTCTGGCGGCCTTCATCATCGAAGTCCGTATCAATATCAGGCATTGATTTACGCTCAGGATTCAGGAATCTTTCCAACAGCAGGTTGTATTTTATGGGATCGATATTCGTGATCCCGATACAATA